>JAYFQW010000081.1 GCA_034926675.1 Clostridia bacterium
GTACACATGCTTCGGTTCGGGGCGTCCGGTCCCGGGCATAGTCATCGAAGTTGGTTTCTCAAAGTGCAGGCTGTATTCGTACGAAGTCTTGTCCCAGGTGCTTGCCTGCCTGTATGCCCAGCTGGCCTCCACTCTATCCAGGGCGTCGTACTTGTACCATGATGCGGCCCAGTCGCCGAACCCCGGGCCCGTCTGCACAGCGCTCCAGAGCAGCCTGCCCGCGATGTCGTATCCCTGGTATGCTAGTCGCTCAGGCTCCCCGACTCTCCGTGGGGCGCTCTCCTTCTCCCATCGGACCGCAGCCGAGTACCCGACCGGCGCCATCTCAGGCGGGGCTGGCGGCAGTGACATGGGGACCGACCCAGCGCTGACGCGCCATACTTCAGAGAACGTCCTGTCAACATCGCTTACGTTTGCCTCTTTGGGATAGTAGGTTCGTATCCTCCGTCCGAACGCATCGTATTCGTGCTTGGTCTCATGCGCTGTGCCGAACGCATCGTATTCTCGCACCGCGTATCCCAACGAGTCGTACTGCACACGGGCGACCTGCCGCCAATCTTCCTCTTCCTGCTCCGCGAGGACGAAGCGACCTAGGCCGTCGCATGTCTCCCTGATTCTGTGGCTGCGGTCGTCGGCTATGGGCTCAGCGATTGTGACTGAGAACTTGGAATCGTCGTAGACGCGGCTATACACGGGGCGTTTGGGATCGCCAAGGCTTTGTGCTGGCCTTTCCACTGTCAGAAGCCGCCCGATGCCATCGTAAGTATACCTGTTGTATGATGCATTCGCCGAGGGATCGCCGACGGTGAACTTGTTGTACTGTATCACCCTTCCATACCATCCTTGCGGTCCTGTTCTCGAGCGTCGTGATGCTTGGCCTTGCTAGAACCTTTGCCTTGCCCGAACTCTCAAGCATTCTGATGTGTGTTACGATCTCAAGCGCACTCCTCAGCCACGGCCTTGCCTTGAACACGTCCCCGAATTCCTGCGGCGTGGTTCCCGGGGGAAGCTCCGTCTCTTTCAGCGCGAGCGTGAACACCGGCTGGCCTTGACTTCCCTGCCAGTCGATGCCCACGGAGCCCATATCGTCGGAATACGCCTCCACAATCTCGACGTCGAACGAGATCAGGGCTGGAACGCGGTCGAGTTCTCCAATTGCGTTCTCAACCTGATCCATATCTTCGACGGGTGCGGTTACTGCGATGGCGTTCGCGCCTCTTATGGGCGTCAGCCTTGCTGACTGAAATTGGCCTTGCAGAGACATCGCGGTCTCAGCGGCATCGGCGTAGCAAAGACGGACGAGCCGAAAAGCCTGACTCTCGAGCCGACTGTGGGACGGATTCCTAAGGTAGCCATCAAGCGCCGCTCTGACTGCATTTACTTGACTGTACGGACCTCGGACCACTACAGCCTTCAACTCAGAGAACGGCTGCGCCTCAATGTCTTTCCCTACTGCCTCTATCAGTGGGAGGATTGACTGAAGATCCCAGGCGGAGACGTCGAAGACCTGCACCCGCTCATCACGATGTACAGGTCTCCGTCAACCGTTGCCTGGGCGCCCGACGCCCTGGCTATCGTCTCGAGCGTGCTCGAAGGGGACGTTTACAAGGCAAACGGTGATCTTCGCGTTGATGGCGTCATCGATAACGATGTTCACGCCAGCAGCCGATGCGAGTTGGGAGATCACCAACCTAGCATCCTGGGATGCCGCGTTGATGGACACGAGGGGAGAATGCACTTCAGAAGCCGGGCTCGATGCGCAAGCGCAGGAAGCGACACCGCAAGTCGCGCAGAGGAACACGACTAGCGCAGCAAGAAGGCGCCACAGGCGGAACGACGCTGTTTGAGCCTCGAGATGAGTGGGAGCGGACCTGCGAGAAACTGCCTCGGCCATGGCTTCCACCTCGCGTGCATAGCCACATGGCAGCGAACACTAGCACATAGAAGGTGAGAGCATCTTGCAGGATTTGTGGCTTGATTCTTTGGCACTTACAGATTCCTCCCACTATTTAGCGATTCCTCCTTGCAACAGCTCGCGAAATCACTACAGATATCTATGAATTATGTGATTCTTCGATGGCCTTTGTAAGGGTATCATCTTCACTGCCCTAACCATCCCAACCGAAAACTAACAGAAATCGCGCGCCTTCTTCAAGTTCCACTCTGCGACTGATGCCTTCGTCTTGGACAACTGGCGCTGCCGCGATCGCCGTTGGGGACTCTGACCCGGCAGGTCTCGATCGCGTCAGGTACACCACCAATGAGTGTAGGCACACCCGCAGGCGTGCCCACCGCGCGCCAAGCCATCGGTTCTTCGCATTTGCCTGGACCTCGCCAGCCCTACTGCGAAGCTACAGAGAGTTGGCGGGCGGGTTCTAGCTTTGTCCGGACTGAATATGCTCTACAGGTGGCTTTGCGCCCCTGGAGGTACGGCTGTGGGGAGGTTCCTGTGTATCGCTGCGCTGCTGTGCGTACTCGTAATAGTCGCAGTTCCGAGTGGGATTGCCCTGCTCATTGGGTCGCCGAACCGGGATCGCGAGGGGATCATGAGCATTTCCCTGTACGATTCCAGCACGGGCGCAATCAGGCGGATGACTCTCCAGGAGTACCTTGTGGGTGTGGTCGCTGCGGAGATGCCTGCCTCATTCGGATATGAGGCCCTGAAGGCGCAGGCGGTGGCTGCGAGGACCTACACTATCCGCAGGATCATCCAGAACAGGGAGGCGCCGTGCGACGCACACAGGGGAGCGGACATGTGCAGCGATCCCGGGCACTGCCAGGCGTGGTGTTCCAGAGAAGAGCTTGTCCGGAAATGGGGTGTGGCATCGTACATATCCAATGTGCGGACTATCATCGGGGCAGTCGCCGACACGGATGGTCTTGTGATGACATATCAGGGCCAGCTCATTGATGCCGTGTACCATTCCTGCTGCGGAGGAGTCACTGAGGACGCGGCAGATGTCTGGGGCCGGAAGGCGCCTTATCTGGTCCCTGTGAGATGCGATTACGAGGGAAGGGCAGGAGGGCTTACAGAATCAAAGACCTTCACCAGCGCTCAACTCATCGCAGCATTGGGAATCAGGGATCGGGCGGTTCCGACGCTCTCTTCTGGAGTGAGGGTGGCGGCGACGACCCCCACTGCACGAGCCAGTGTGGTTTCGGTGTACGGCGTGCCTGTGCTGGCAGCCGACCTCCGTCGGGCTCTCTCCTTGAAATCCACTGCGCTTGCGGTGCGCAGTGATAGCGGCAAAGTCACGTTCACTACTAGAGGATACGGCCACGGCGTCGGGATGTGTCAGTGGGGAGCAGATGGCATGGCAGCTGCCGGCATCAGTTTCGACCGCATTCTCCTGCATTACTATACCGGGGTTCAGATTCAGAGAATCCGGTTGGGGCCTGGGGAATAGACACACCATGGCTTCCGTGGCCTTCGGCCTGGAAGTCACGCATACCCCTGCCTGCCTCGGGGAAGAATTCGCCCCGAGGTGGTTTCATGCTCAGGAAGAAGATCTCTGCGCGTTTGGTCGTAATTACGGCTGTCGCCGCAGTGTCGTTGTGTATCGGCTATTCTGCGGCCCTCGTCTGGCCATGGCGCGCCACGGCGCCAACTGGTCCTCAGGTGACTGCGGCTGGGATCAAGACTGACACCGGGGACACCTGGATCTCTGCAGGCCTAGATGCAGCTACGCCGGTCAGCGCTCCGGCGCCAAGAAGGCCAGAGACGATGACGATGCCAGTTCAGGGGAAGGTGGTCGCGGACTATGGCTGGCAGCGGGATCCCATCCTTTCGGACTGGCGATTCAGGGACGGAATCGACATTCTGTGTGACGCGGGTGCGCAGGCGTCAGCAGCACTATCAGGCACGGTGCGCGAGGCAGCTGGGAATGGATCATCCGGCTTCACAGTAGTCCTGGAACACAGGGGCGGAGTCTCAACGGTCTACGCCAATCTCAGGACGCTTTTGGTATCCACGGGCGACTCAGTGGAACAGGGGTCTGGCATAGGGGATGTGGGGGCATCGCCTGAGGCAGGCGGCAGCGTGCTTCGATTCAAGGTCGAGTGCGAGGGGGAGCTCAGAGATCCCGCGTCCTGCATGGGGCTTGTGTTCTAGCTGAGGAATAATCCCTCCCTGTACGAATACCTATCTAGCAAACGACAGGGAGGGAGGCCGGACGACACATGAGGGAGTACATTCGTCGGCGCGTCCTTGAAATAACTGACCACATGATTGAGACCAAGGCCACGGTGCGCCAGACGGCGCGCCTGTTTAATGTGAGCAAGAGTACTGTTCACAAGGATGTGACCGAGAGGCTTCCCTCGATCAACAAGCAGCTTGCACGCAAAGTAAAGAAAATTCTTGACCAAAACAAGGCCGAGAGGCATATCAGAGGGGGCGAGGCGACCAGAAGGAAGTACCGCACCGCTCTCCATAGCTGATGTATGATGGAAGGTGAAACCGGACTGAGGCCGAATTCTACCGAAATCCAGAGGATGACCCGCAGTGACTGGTTCAAGCTGGTCATTCCCCTGGCACACCCGGGGGTAGCGGAATGGCGTGGTCACAGATGGACATGGGAATCGACTTAGGCACTGAGAACATCCGGGTCTTCGTTCGAGGGCGGGGAGTGGTTATCGACGAGCGCTCAGTAGTGGCAGTGCACGCCCGGACCGGCCAGTTCCTCGAGGCCGGGAACCGAGCGAGCGAAGCTCTGTACAAGGACCCATACGAGAGGAAACTCATCAAGCCGATTTCAGCCGGGGCGATCTCTCGATATGATGGTGCGCTGATGATACTGAGGTGGGCCATTGCCAGGGCCATTGGCGGCGCGGTCATCCGCCCCAGAGTGGTATTGTCGGCGCCGTCGCGTGCAACCGACGTGGAGAGGCGAGCTTTGAGGCAGGCCGCGATGGAGGCTGGGGCGCGTGAGATCGCTATGATCGAGGCCCCGATGGCCGCTGCGATTGGCGCCGGCATAGATGTGTTCGAATCCACAGGGCATATGGTTGTAGACATAGGAGCAGGTGTAACCGATATTGGCGTGATAGCCATCGGCGGGCTGGTTGCTGGGGACAGGCTCGACACTGGAGGAGACAGCTTCGATAAGGCCCTGATAAGGTACGTTCGCTCGTCGAGGAACCTGATGTTAGGAGACCGGGCCGCAGAATGCATGAAGGCGGAAGTGGGAGCGGCGCATGGCGGCGTCGCTGCCCTTTCCATGATAGTGCATGGGCGCGATCTCGCCTCGGGCCTCCCAAGGGAGGCCAGTGTGACATCGCAGGAGATCTCCGAAGCACTGTCAGCGTGCTTGCGGGACATCTCCGATGCGGTAAGATGTGTAATAGAAGCAACACCGCCTGAGCTAATAGCGGATATCTCTGAGCACGGCATACTCCTTACTGGCGGAGCATCGCGCCTGCGAGGAATCGCCGATTGTGTCGGGGAAGCGGCAGGTGTTCGCGCGCTGGTCGCTCCTGACCCCGCGAGGTGCGTGATTAACGGCCTTGGAAGGTTCGCAGAGGGCATGGACCTGCGCGTGACATCCAGCGTCAAAAGAGTATGATTGGTCTAGTCAACAGGCATCGAGAGGAGCGTTGCGTCGAGTGTTTAGGAGGATTTCGTCTGGGAGATTTCTTGCCTTCGCGGTCATCGCTTGCATTGTCGTCCTTTGGGCGCATTCACCGGCCATGGCCGCCTCCAGCGGTGTGCCTACCATGGGTGTTCACGAACTCACTCCTGGTATGGCGGCATCCGGCAGGACGGTCTTCGCAGGAACGGCGCCGGAGGACTTCCCAGTGGAGATCCTCGGAGTGCTTCCCGGGGCCGGACAGGTCGGAGATCTCGTGCTGATCCGGGCTTTTGGTCCTGCCATTGATAAGGCAGGAGGCATAGCTGAGGGCATGAGCGGCAGCCCGGTGTATGTCGACGGGAAGCTGATCGGCGCAATAGCATTCGTTTTCCCGTCGGGGGATCAGTCAGTGGGGATGGTTACGCCAATTGCGGACATGATGAGGATGCTGTCGTATCCAGACAATGCTGATCGAAGCGCATCAGTTTGGACAGGCGCTCCCCTAGGCCTTGTCGCATCTACGGTGATGGTGAGTGGCCTATCCGGCAGGGCATACGATAGACTAGCGGATTCGCTGAAGAAGCTCGGAATTGCGGCCAGGCAGGGCGCTGCATACACAGCTGCTGCGGGGGTCAGTGGAAATGGATCGTTTGCCAGCGGCTTGTCACAGGTCGAGCCCATAATTCCAGGCTCTGCCATAGGGGTGCAGCTTGCGCAGGGAGATATCGAGATCACTTCATTCGGGACTGTTACGTACGTCGAAGGGGACAGGTTCCTTGCGTTCGGCCACCCTCTGCGCGGTGTGGGTGTGACTGACCTTCCTGCGTGCTCAGCGTATGTGCATGGCGTGTTCAAATCGAACGCATCGCCGTTCAAGGTGATGTCGTCAGGACGTCAGGTCGGAGCATTCAGTCAGGACCGCCTGACTGGCATGCTGGGCAGGACTGGCGCGAATGCGGCGATGACGCCCGTCAGGGTGCGGGTGGTTGACGGGGAGACGGGACGCGAGAAGGAGACCATCGCACGGATTACCACAGATGACCTGATCATTGCCGACGTATTCGGCTCCGCAGTTCTGGCCGCAACCGACCGCACGCTCGAGCGAGTTGGAAAGGGCGCAGCAACCGTCACTCTCAAGGTAGACCTGGACGGCAGGGAACCTTTCGAGCGGATCAACACGTTCTGTAGTAATTCGGATGTAGCTGGGGCGAGCGCGTCGGAGGCTGTGGACATCGTAAACCTGATCGCTTCCAACACCATTGAGAGGGCGAAGATCTCGGGCATCGATCTGGTCGTGCAGGTGGACCCGGTGCGCCGCACTGCCGCCATAGAGAAGGTCAAAGTGGCTCAGAATCAGGTGAAGCCAGGCGACACCATCGATGTGGAGGTGACTCTGAGAGAGTACCGTGGAGAGAGAATCGTAAAGACGGTGCAACTGGCAATCCCAGAGGATGTGCCGGGCGGTCCGATCTCCATATGTGTGAGGGGTGGAAGCCCTGCATACGATGAGGAGGATTACAGCTGCCTCCCACCGACCATCGAAGAGCTTCTCAAGATGGATCTGGACACAATGCTTGAGAAGCTTGGCGCCCGCTACCGCGGGAACGAGCTTGTCGTGGAACTTGAGCCATACTATACCGACGAAGCCGGGACGCCTGGCAAGGAGGCGCCTGCCCATGACGCTTCCGGGGAACCGCAGCCCCATCGGGGCAACCCGCTGGATTCTGCCAAGGGCATGGATAAGCAGCAGGATAAGGCGGCCAAGCCGACTATCGCGCCTCCTGAAGAGGAACTGTCTCCTGAGCCTGTGGTGTCGAAAGTAGCGACAGACTGGGTCATCGAGGGGATCAGGTGGGCAACTGTTGAGATAGAAACACCTGTGGATGACGTCCCCATTGCGGACGAGACTGCATCCGACTGGTAAGCTGGGATGGACGCCTACGCCAACTGCCCGGGTTGTCTTGAGAAGACGGCTCGGGCCTTTCGCTGTTCAGCAAACCATCGCAGTGAATCAGAGATCGAATCCCGAAGCGGCCTTGGTGAGTATCCCAGCTCTCTTCTGGCCTTCGCGCTGCTTATGTCGCAGTTCGACAGCAGCGTTTCGATGGAATACTTGGTGATGCGAGTTGGGATCCGCGTCAGAGCCGAGACCGTCATTGCTACGTGAGCCGCGACCCGAGCAAGCCACGCCGGAATCCTCACGCGAGTGATCCGACGCCTGCCAGATACCTCATCGACTACCCGGCCCAGATTCGCTACAGTGATGCACTCGCCGGACAGAATATAGGTCTCGCCAGGCCTGCCTTTCTCGCATGCGAGTATGTGGCCGATGGCGACATCACGGACATCAACGAAATCGTAAGCTCCTTCCGGGACGGCTCTGAGGGAGCCCGATGCGAGATCCAGAAGCACCTGGCCCATTATGGATACACGGTAGTCGTAAGGACCGATCACCCCTGTGGGGCAGACGATCACCGCGTTCAACCCGCGCTTGGCCGCGTTGAGCACTGCCAGAGAGGCGTGGGCCTTTGACCTGTCATACCCACCCCTGGAGCGGTTGGGATCGAATCCGCACGATTCGTCGATGGTGCGGCCCTTCGGCGGCTCTACCAGGGAATGAATGGAGCTGGTGTACACGAGCTTCTTTACCCCTGCACGTTCCACCGCAGCAATGACGTTGATTGTTCCCTCAACGTTTACTCTGTTCACAAGCGCCTCCTGCTCAGGGGAGATCACCACGAGGCCTGCGACGTGGTAGACGGCCTCGGCGCCAGAAAACGCCCTGTCGAGGGAATCCGGATCCAGTATGTCTCCGCGGACCACATCTACATCCAGCCCTGAGATGGCGCCCGTATCTTCAGACGGCAGAACCAGGGCCCTTACCTGTTTTCCGCGGGCCAATAGCTCCCGAACCAGCACATTCCCGATGTGGCCAGTTGCGCCTGTCACGACGATCATTTCACGCTCATCCTCCAAACATACGGCGCTGGCCGAGCCCGCGGGGCGCCCGCATGAACAGGCGGCAACGATGTTCCGCCAGGCCTCGGCGACTGACTGACCGTTCAGTCAGTTACAGTATAGATCTCACTGCCGTGGCTGTCAACGAGGCGATCTGCCCAGTGGAATTTAATGGGACAGTCCTCAACATATGCGCAGCCCGGAACGTTTTCACGCAAGCGCGCTCGAAGGTGGAGGGGAACCGATGTCGAACTCACCGAGTGGTGATATATGTGAAACGTGCGATTGCAGTTGTCATGTGCCTGCTGGTGGCCGTTTGCGCAATTGCGGTTTCCTTGCGCATGAACTTGCGTGGCATTACATCGCGGGCCATAGAGCACGCCATCTCCCGCGCCACCGGCGTGGAGGATGTGGGCGTTGGGGCAGTGGAACCTCGAGGGTTCCGCTCGCTTCGGATATCCAACGTTAGGATCGGCGATGCGATTTCCATCAGTGAGCTGACTATCACATACGATCTCCGGGGTCTTCTTCGCGACAAGGTGAACCCAGGGCGGAGCATCACCGCGATGGAGGCGGGCCGAGTGCGGCTCGACTGGCCGGAAATGCAGCTCCTTGCCTCCGGCGACGGCGGTGGCGGTCGCGCCAGGCTCAATGGCCTCCGCAGCGATAGAGGCGCGTCCCGCGCAGCCCAGTCAGGCAGTGCCTTTGGTGGTTTCCGGGGGACCATATCCGTGAGGGACGCTGAAGTGAAGCTAGCTGGCGGGGCCAACCCAACACTGCTTCTCGCCACGGAGGTCCGGGCGGCCTTGGGGCAGCCGTTGGCGCTGTCGCCTGGGTCCTCTCCAGACCGGACCGCAGATGCGTTCCCCGGTTCTTCCTGGAACGTTTCGGCAGAGCGTGTGGAGTACGCTGCCGAGACCCCATTTGTGGTCGGGCGCCCCCAGGCCGTAGTATCGATAACGCCAAGCGGAAAGGTGCAGGTATCGGGGCTTGGGGCAGAACTCCTTGGGGGCAGAGTGGAGAGGGCGTCGGCACTTCTAGACCCAGCGGGCGCCCGGTTTCTGACGAGCGCAGGAGCGGTGCTGTCGCGAATCTCATATCGGGGGGTCGCATTCACGGGCGACGTTGAGATTCGAGAAGACGGATCTGCGGTCACTCACGCTATCGTCGATCTTCCGCAGGATCTAGGAGGCCCTGCCCACGTGGATGCGAGCTTCGTCGGGCGTGTAGCCTTAGGCCTCGATGCTGCTGTTCCAGGAGTGGCGAAGACCGATCCTCTGCGGCTTTCGGCAAAGGGCGACCTTCATCTTAATGCTGTCCGCACTCAATGGGGAGAGTGGCATGATCTGAAAGCATCCGTTGAAATCATGGCCTCAATGTCCGGAATTAGGGTTGACGCCGGCGCCAAGAGGACGTCGCTTTCGGACCTCGCCGCGGGCGGCGGGGCATCAGGCGTGGTATCTGGCTGGGTAAACTGGAGCGCAGGTGTTGATGTCCGAAATGGCTGTGCTCAAGCGAATGTGGACATCACGGACGGCCTCGTGAAGACGCCCCTGTGGTCTCAGGAGTTCCAGGATATCGCTGGGCGCATAGAGATTGCCAACACCGACGCGCGGCGTTCGCCAGGGGAGAGGGACGTTGCAGGTGCGGACCTGATGCACGGCATTGGCGCCGTCGTTCACGTGCCGAGCCTCAGGGGGACTATCGGCGGAGGCCAGGCGGAGGTCGCAGGGGCGCCAGGAGCCTGGAGAATCATCTTGAGCGGGGCGCGACTCGAGCATCAGCTGCTGAGGGGCCAGGTGAATGCAGACCTCTTAGTGCAGGGCGGCGCCTCAGACGGCCTTATCCTGTCGGGCGACATACATCTGAGCCATGCAGAGGTGGATGCCGTAACGGCTGGGTTCTCCCAGGTTCCATCATTGCCTGATGCCGTTCTCGATTTGGATCTGCAGTTTGGCGATGACGTGAAGATAGTGAGGGATGGATCCTGGGCTATCATGGCCCCAGGATCCATTAAGCTCGGCGGATCGGTGCGAAACCCCAAACCAGAGGGCGTTCTCATCGCAAGCGGCGGCGCGGTGGAGTTGTCAGGTGTTCCGCTTGAGATCGTCTCGGGGCGCATCGACTTTCCGGGCAAGGCAGGAGGGACGCTCCAGTTCGGGCTGGAGGCGCGCGATATGTCTGCAGAACCCCCGATCGTCGCAAGCATCACAGGTGAACCGGGCAAGGTCAGCATTTCCATGAGGTCTGACGCGGCAGAAGAAACTGACCAAGGAGGACTCCTCATGAAACTTCTCGACGCTCGTTTGCGTCTATACATGTTGAGCGGCATTGGGAGGCTCCTGGATGAGAGCGTGGATTCGTCCGCAACAGTGTCCTCATCCCGGACCCGCACTGAGAAGGAATCGGTGTGGGGGAGTAGAATAGGGAATCCGACCATTAGCCCATGATCACAGCCAGAGGGTGCTGTGGATATGGAAGTTGTCGCATGATGTGGGAGGGGAGACTGTTGAAGGACGTTCGCTTCAGTAGGTTCTGCGGTATTCTGGCGGTAATGGTTGCCGCGGTCCTGCTGGCTTCATCGGCAGCCTGGGCTGCCGAGCCGAAGTCGCTGGGTAAGGTAACCGCTATCGAAGTCCAGGGAAACCAAAGGATCGATTCGGACATAATCATCCGTGCAATGGCCATCAAGGTTGGCGATGAACTAACAGAGCAAGCAATCAACACTTCATTCGGAGCGATCGATGCTCTAGGATGGTTTGCCGACCTAGGAGCAAACACCGCCCCTTACTTGGGCGGAGTCAAACTGATCGTCATCGTTCAGGAGTTCCCGGTGATCAGCAAGGTTAGCATTAGCGGCAACAAACTGATCGGCTCCGATGTGCTCACGGCAGCGCTTGGCTCAAAGCCCAACGCCCAGCTCAATATGAACACGCTGAGGGTGGACCTTCAGGCTCTTGGAAAGATCTATCAGGACAAGGGCTACTGGGTGAGCATTGAACCGTCCGTTCAGGAACAGGGCGTGCTCTCCCTCAATGTCTTCGAGTGGACAGTCGCCGATGTGCGGGTGTCCGGCAATGAGAAGACCAAGGCCTACGTGATTCAGCGGTCTATCCAGACGAAGTCAGGCGACTACGTCGACGTAAACAAGATAAACGACGATCGCCGCCGCGTGTACATGCTGGGGGCCTTCGAGGACGTGGAGGCGAAGGTGGAACCGGTCCCTGGCAAGTACGAGTATGCCATCAACTATGTGGTCAAGGAGCGGAAGACCGGCACTGCCAACATGGGAATAACCTACAGCTCTGCAACTGGCCTAACTGGCTATTTGCAGCTCGGCGACGAGAATTTCCTAGGCAATGCCCAGACCGTCAACCTCAGGGCGGAATTCGGAGGCGGCCAGACGAACTACGAGATTGGCTTCCACGAACCCTGGGTCGGGAAGTCCGGGAAGACATCTGCGGGCTTCAACCTGTTCGCGAAGTCCGTGGAGAAGAAGTACACGCCCGCGGAGGATGTGGACGACGGAAACCCTGATACCCCCGCCCCAATCCAGTACAAGCAGCGAAAGACTGGCGGAGACGTCACCATTGGGAGGTCTCTGTCTCTCAATACCACTGCATCTCTCAAGCTGAGAATAGAGAATGCTGTCAATACTGCTGTGAACCCTGAGGATCAGCTTCTGACGCCGGCGGGCGGCAACACCCGGTCCCTCACCCTATCAGCGCAGAACGATACGAGGGATGATCTGTGGAACCCAGCCGCGGGTCACAGGGTCACGGGGTCTGTCGAGTATGCCGGAGGCCTGCTCGGGGGAGATGCTTCATTCTCCAAAGTCGAGGCTGAGGGCTCGATTTATCGCCAGGTCCGCGAGGGGCACATCCTCGCAGGCCGCGTCAGTGGCGGTTTCGGGCTTGCAGCCCTTCCAGAGGATCAGCAGTTCAAACTGGGAGGGGCCGAGACAGTTCGCGGGTACAACTACGGGGATTTCCAGGGCGACAGAATGGCCCTGGCGAACGCGGAGTACAGGTTCAGCATCGTGAAGGGATTCCAGGGCGTGGTGTTCGTCGATGCGGGGCAGGCATGGAAGATCGGTGAGCCATTCCAGCTTTCCAACACCAAGATGGGGTATGGAGTGGGCGTCCGGGTGATGGTGCCTGTGCTCGGCATGATCCGAGTTGATTACGGAATCGGAAAGAATGGCGGACAGGCCTACTTCAGTTTCGGTCAGACGTTCTAGCCCTGCGGACGCAGTGGATGTATAATGGGTAGGCGCCGCGACGCCGTGGCGCCTGCCTTGCTTGTGATGAATTGGAGCTCAGAAAGAAAGGATGAACCGAATGTTCAAGAACCTTCCGAAGACCCTTGTTACTATGCTCATCTGCTCAGTTGTCATCGGCGCAGGCGCCGGTCTCATGAACTTGGCAGTCTCCTCGGCCGCTCCTGAGCCGGTCGTGATCGGAAAGATAGATGGCCCCAAGCTGAACAGCGAGTTTCCCGCACTGAAGGCAGCCTGGGACAACATCTCCAAGCAGAAGGCTACACTGGAGAAGGAACTGAACTCCAAGGCCGAGAATCAAGACGAGGAGACCCAGAAGGTTCTCCTCGACCAGTACAACAAGAAGTACAACGACTATGCCAAGACGCAGCTTGAGCCGGCTACCAAGTCCCTCAAGGATGCCATTGCGGCTGTTGCTAAGGAGAAGGGCGTCAACGTCGTCCTCGACCTCAACGTTGTGCATCTCGGTGGAATCGACATTACCGACGCCGTGATGAAGAAGGGCGGCGCCAAGTAGGAAGGCGTGTCGTTCCGGAAATCGTATGGGGAGGCGCGCTTGGCGTCTCCCCATTCTTCTAGAGAGCAGCGATGGGGGTGGCGTAGATGAGTACTAGTAGGATGATCTCCGCGATGTTCACCGCCATCTTCGCATTGATGCTGCTCCAGGGGAATGGGGAAGTGTCAGCGTGCGTCGGAGCGCGTCCGATGGCCCTGGGAGGGGCATTTGTGGCCATGGCGGAGGGCTCATCCGCAGTGTACTGGAACCCCGCGGGCCTTGCCTGGCTTAAGTCGGGGGATGCAGGGCTTACTGCCACCCTCAACAACAAGTGCACCTACAACTACGACCTCTTCGTTTCTCTCTGCTCACCTCTGGCTCAGGGGTGGGGTGTGGGCTTGGGCTATGTCCTCTCCACAGTCGCTGCCGGCGCCGGTGTTCTCCGAGAGGATTGGGCAGTAGCGTCGGCTGCCCGGGCCATCGACGATCAACTCGCCATCGGCGGCAGCGTGAGAATGGAGGCAGTGTCCTTTGAGCCGGAGTCCCCATCCACGAGGCTGAGGTTCGATATCGGCGTCATGTACCGGCTTACTCCGAAGCTCAGCGCCGGGCTGCTCATCCAGGATCTATCAGCAGGTTCGTCGGCCGCCAATATCAGACCGGGCCTCGCTATCAGGCCAGATGACCGTAGCCTTCTTACCATTGATGTTTACGATATGGTCGGGGCATGGGGGCGCCCGAGCGGAAGGGCCGGATTCGAGAGACTGGTAGGGGATAATCTCGCTCTGCGCCTGGGGTGCTACGGGTTCAGCCCAGGATTCTCCTGGGGCGCACTGACCCTCGGCGCCGGCCTGACAGCCGGGCCATTTCGTGCTGATTACGCATTCCTCGGCGGAGCCCTGGGCGGCACTCACCAGTTGGGGGTGGAAGTTGCGTTCTAGCGAGGTGTCAACTGGATGAGGATTCTCGACCGTTACGTCATCCGCGAGTTTGTAGGGCCGTTCATCCTGTCTGTTTCGGCGTTCATAATCATCATGCTAAGCGGCCAGCTCTTCTGGCTGATGGATCTGATCATCCAGACACACGTCCCTGCGCTCGCGGTGATGCGCATGCTCTTATACAGTCTGCCTGGGATAGTCGCTCAGGTCCTGCCAGTTGCTGTGCTCCTGGCGGTCATGTTGGGCCTGGGTCGCCTCAGCCGCGATTCGGAGCTCTCGATCATGCGCGCCATCGGAACCCCTTTCGCGAGGATTGTGCTGCCGCTGATTGCCGTTGGCGCTGTTGTGAGTGGAATCGGCTTCTGGCTAGGGGATTCCGTAGTGCCATGGGCGACTCATGAATCGGAGAACATCGTTAGGCAGATGATCCTGAAGGACGTCATGCCCAATGTGGAACAGGACGTCTTTTTCAAGGCGCCGGAGGGCAGGTTCGTCTATGTTGGCAAGGCTGATCCCGCGAGCGGGCTCATGGAACGTGTGATGGTGTATGAAACCAACTCCGGCGAATTCCCTCGGATAGTGACAGCCATGTCAGGTCGCATATCCGGGCTTTCCTGGCTGCTTACTGACGGCGCCATCCACCAACTGGATTCACGAGGGCGCGTCAGCATGTCAATGTCCTTCGAGAGCTTGGATATCAAGATGGACAACACGTTCGACCAGTTTGTTGCGAACCAGAAGACTCCTCAGGAGATGAGCAGGCGAGAGCTTAAGCAGAACATCGACCTGTTCGAACGGAGTGGCATCAAAGTCTCCGGGCTGCGGATCGATTACCACCTGAAATCGGCAGAGCCCGTGGCGGCCTTGGTGTTCGCTATTATCGGGGCGCCGCTCATTACCAAATCTCCTCGGCGAGGCGGCGGCTACTTCGGAGTGGTGGCAGCGGCTGTGCTGGCGCTTGCGTACTATGTGGTGCAGGCCATCGCCAGATCGCTGGCATCCCAAGGGACGGTCCCTCCACTTCTGGCCGCATGGTTCCCTAACATCCTGTTCCTGGCAGCAGGCCTCGCCATGCTATTTTCAGTTGATAAGGTGCGCGGCTTCCGTGCGCGGCGGCGCATTCCGATGGCTGCTATCCTCCTCGGTGCGCTGCTTCTTGTCGCCATTGCGCCTTCGGCTGCGAGGGCGGCGGATTTCCCAATCGACGTGCGCGGGACCTTGCTGTCGTTCGATGGCGCCACAGGGATCTGGGTAATCTCGGGGCAAGTGAAGATATCATTCAAAGACACGAAGATAACCGGGGATAGCGCGGAGTTCGATCTAAAGGACAACATTGCGGTGATACGCGGCAACGTTGTGGTAATCCGGAACGATGAGGAACTCCGAGGCGATACTGTGACCTACAACGTCTCCACCGGGGACGTAATTGCAGGCAACGCGTGGGCAAAGATCCGCGATGAGAAGGTCACCGGTTTCCTTTACATGAAAGGCGCGGAGTTGGAGAGGAAGGACAGCTACGTTCGCCTCTCTGACGGCGCCGTAACCACGTGTGATCTTGACAACCCCCACTATAAGGTGGTCGCCGAGAGAATGGAGATCTACGTAGACAGCAGAATCGTCCTACATGGAGTGGCCTATTACGAAGGGAAGGTCAAACTCCTGTCGCTTCCCCACCTTACTATTCCGCTCAAAGAGGATGAGAGGTTCGAGCTTCCGAAAATCGGGTACGGAGCTGCGGAAGGCTGGTACATCAAGACCAAGTTCAACTACAGGATCAATGATGATGCCACGGGGTCTCTGTATGCCGACTACTATCAGCTGCTAGGGCCTGCGGCTGGCGTCAGTCAGAGGATCAACCTTGGCAAGATAGGCGAGTTCACAGGGTATCTCTACGGGCTCTGGAACATCAACTCGGACCGGCTCGACACCACAGTCGAGCTGACCCACGCCGTGTCGCTCCCATTCGATGTATCCTCGAAGGCGGAGCTGAAATTCAGGGATTTCACAACGTCAGCCGGGTTGCCTGCCCTGGAGAGGACCTATGGACTCAGTTTGCACAGGCAAGCATCTGGGTCGGCAACTGCGTTGACCTGGAACACCACCCAGCTCGAGTCGGTATCGGATACCTCAAACACTACTCTGATCCTCAAGCACAGCTCCACGTTGCCGCAGCCGCTCTCTGTCAGGCTCAACGCCGACGCTTCATTCAGGCGCCAGACTGCGGGGGATTCTGTGGTGCGCAATGTGCTCAACTACAGAGTGCAGGCGGATAGGGCATTCGGGCCGATTACCGTGACGGGCCTGGCCCAATCCCAAGTTGTGATCGACGATGACTCAAGCCAGGATGGCTCGAACGCGCCACCGCCTCCGTGGAAGGCGCTACAGAGGCTTCCCGAAATCACGGTGAAGGCGGATCGGCTGGAGATTCCAAATACTCCGCTGAGAATGGGCGTAAAGATGGTCTATGGGCGGTACACTGAGGACGCGATAAGAAATGGAGTCAGATCGGATATTACGGCTGGAAAAGGAGAGGCCGAGCTAACTCTCGGAATGGACTCGCGCAAGCTCACTCAGGGCCTCAGCGTGGATGCGACTGCCAGAGGAGTGTTCAGCCTCTATGAGGGGTACGGAGCACGAGGAGCTGCAGGCTACACCATCGGCGCCTACGTTGCCCCGGTGCAAGGATCTACACTGAGGATAACGTACAACAAGACCGATGTGATCGGAGCGTCTCCGTTCATGTTCGATCGAATGGCGGAGACGAGCAGGCTTGCTGCGAATCTTACCGCCGTGAAGGGTCCGCTCAGGCTCACCCTCTCCAGCGGTTACGACTTTCGGACCCACACCTACGATAGCCTCACAGCCGCTGCCAGGGTGGATCTGGGTGGTGGGATAGCGGCGGACCTGTCGGGGTCGTACAGCATCTCCACGGGGAAGCCCACATCTCTTGTTGGAAGGGTAGTGGTGCAGCCCAATCCGGATCTGGATTTCAAGGCCGCTGCGAGCTACAGTTTCATCACGGGGAAGCTTGCAAGGGTGGAATCCTCTGCGAACATGAAACTCAGCTCCGACTACCGGCTTGCTTGGGCAGCGGTGTATGATGTGGCCAAGGGCGGCCTGATCAGGGGAGATATCGGAGTGACCCGCGATCTGCACTGCAGGGAGATTTCGCTGCTGTACGAATACACATCCCGCAGAGTGTGGTTGGACTTCCGGATCAAGGCATTTCCAGGGCAATCCCTAGGTTTCGGGCTAGGAGAGGATGGCGTGATCCTGAGCCAGCCCAGCCTGTTCTGATCATGGAGAAGGAGGCGGCCTGCTGTGAGCTTGAAGCTGGCCCGAACTGCAGCAGTCCTGGCGGCGGTCGCCATTGCCTGCGTGTATGTGTATGCGTTCGTGGTTCACAGGCCTTCACCCGCTCGTGATGGGCCAGATGTGAGCCAAGGCTTGATACGACCTGACCTGGTCTTCAAGGGTGTTCAGGTTGAGGGCAGAGAGGCCGGCGAGCGGATCTGGACCTTGTCGGCAGCCAGGGTGGAGGCAGGTGCGCGGGGATCTCAGACCAGGCTTGACGAAATCACTGAGGGCGAGCTATATCGGACGGGCGAGGCCCATTACGCTTTCAGTGCGGGCCGGGGTGTTCTGGACTCCTCTACTGGGATGCTGAGCCTCATGGGTGGAGTCAAGGTGGGCAGCGGCGGACGCGACCTGCTTGAGGCTGATGAGGTGAGATGGGACCCTGCTAGATCCATGGTGATAGTGCCCGGCCCGGCGAGACTTCACACAGCCAATGGCGAGGCCGCCGCCTCCTCCCTTGAGATTGATGTCAGGTCCTCCGAGATACTCACACAGGGCGAGGTGCATGTCGACGAGGGGAACTCGGGGCCGGGATCGGGAGTGACCATCAAGAGCGCCAAAATGCGTATCAACCCGGACACCGGGTCGGTAGAGGCAGAGGGCGCGACGGAGATCACATTCCGGGTGAGTTCTGATGAGTAGAACTGGGATGAGAGGAGAGGCGAGCGAGATGGCATGGCGCAGACTCGGGGGATTTCTGATGATGGCGCTGCTCTGTGTGGTGGCGTCACTTCCCGCTGCTGCAGCTAACAAGGATGTCATAGTGCGGCTGGGGGACAGTGGGAGAACGACCTACCAGGGGGCAAATGGAGACACTGTGCTGGAGGGCGGTGTAAAGATCGAGTACGGCGACACTGTGATCACCGCCCAGCGAGCAGTTGTTAACATGGGAGCAGGTAAGGCGCATCTCACAGGCGGCGTTACGCTGGTGCAGGGCGATGTCACACTCGGCTCCGACGCCATGGATGCTGACCTTAAGAAAGAGACCGCTGTGCTGACTGGAAACGTGAAGCTTCAGAAGAAGGAGCAGCAGGCCGAGAAGGACTCATCCGGGAAGGCCAAGGTGTCGACGATCGTGATGACCTGTGCGTATCTGGACATCTCCACTATCACTCAGGATTTCACTGCCACCGGGCCCGTGAGCATAACCGTGGATAAGCAGAAGGCGCAGTCTGCGAAGGCGACCTATTCCAACGCCCAGAAGGTCCTCGTGTTGACTGGTTCTGTGTTTATTCAGGGTGGAGACGGCGAGACCATCAAGTGTGATAAAGCCAGCCTACACACTGACAAAGAGGCAATTGAGGCCGAAGGCAAGGGAATGGAGATCACATTCGTGATCAAGGACTAGCTCCTCGACTATCCTACCAGTAAACCAAGGAATTCCCCGACATACTAGTGGGGCGAACATGCTATAATCTCCGTGAATAGGGGGTTTAGCTGCATGTTCGCCCTTTTGCGCGATGGGTTCGTCCGAGACGTGATCGCCGCAGTCCTTGTGACGATCATTGTCGGGTCCGGCGCAGTGCTTGCTGTATCGAACGGCGCAGACCGGTTCTTCGGCCGCGCAGTCTCGGGCGTCCTCGGCGAAGATGGGGAGTACGACATGGTTGTCCATGTAAGGGCCGAGGTCCGGCGTGAGGCTGCCCGCGCAATTGAATCTGACATCCCCCGGGAACTGCCGGGAGCGCGGGTGAAAGAGGGTGTGACAGTCCTGTCGCGCTCGAATTTTCTTGTGGCGCTGCCGGAAAAGAATGCCGAATCATTTGATCGGCTCGTCCGCGTCGCAGCGGAAATCCCGGGATACGTTGGGTACACAGTAGTGATGGAGCCGAAGATCACAGTGAGCGGAGTGGGGCCTGGGGTGGCTCCCTTGATCACTCCTGAGCTTGAGAAGATCGATGGGGTCCTGTTCACTGTGCAAGCAGGCGGCGAGATCCATCTTGTGTGCGATTCGCCCGAGTCGGCTCAGTCGGCTGGCCGGACAGCGGAGGCGCTCCTCAGCAGGCGACAAGTGGTCGACATCAGAATGGCCCCGGGGAGCGAGGCGCTCCTCCCGGGCAGTCCAGCCCGGAGTGGACTTCTGGATGGGATCAGGCGCGGCGCGTCCAGTGGCGCGTCCAGTGGAACACATCACGGACTGTCAGATGCGGAGGTGCACGACGTCACGCCCGATGCAGCCATAGACGACTCGTCCAGATTAGCATCTACTCTTCAGAAGATGCGGGGGTTCCTGGAAACGTGGGGCCCAAAGGCAACTGAGTTCTCATCATCTCTTGACGAGGCAGAACAACTGCTTTCTGACTTCCACAGGGCGGTGCAGGGTGCACTGGTTGCAGCCGAGAGCTCTGAGAAGGCGCTGGCCGAGTATGAGAAGGCCCTGGATTCCCTGATCAGCCTGCAGCGTGCACTTGAAAGGATCGGTGTCGGCGAGCCCAGTCCGCTCCGGATCGACCCGGAGGCCATTGATTCACTTGTGGAACTGACCGACAAGGCCATTGCGGAGATCGCGAGGCTACGCGAGACTGCGGAGGCAGTATCCCTGTTCACCACGAGGTACGATCCTCTGATGGGCAACCTGAAGCTGTGGGAGGGCAGGCTCGATTCCTTCGCGCGGAAGCTCGAGTTGATCCGCTCTGCGGCAAATGGCGCCGGAGGAGTGGCGGCCGTCCTGAACGACATGTCGACGGCTGCATCTGGGATTCTCAGGACATTGCAGGAGCTTGATGCAACGGGCCTTCGGCATAAGGTGGAGGCGGCGCGAGAAGACCTCTCTGTGGCCTCTGCGGTGGACGTAGAATCGATAGCCGCGAAGGTGAGAGAGATGAGAGACTCCATCCCAAAGCTATCTCCCGATGAAGCTGATGGCTCGATTCAGCTCATAGATAAGCTAGTGGAGGAGCAGCGGGAATTTGTTGGCAGGCTTCAGATTCTTGTGATCTCGGACGTCTCATCGAAGGAATTGACCAAGCTCTCCCGGCTTGCGGCGGGCCCATCGGCGGCAGCATCCTATGCGTTGCCAGCAGGGGTAGTTCAGCCGGGAGTGAGATCCGAAGTCCGAACGCTCCTAGGCTCAGTGAGGAGCACAGTGGCTGGAATGACAGCTCTGGGAATCACCATTATGTCCCTGGTGTTCGACCACGCGGCGATCATATCCACGGCTGCGCACATGGGAGACCGACGGCGCGGGAGGCCGGCGCCGGGAGTGGCGGGCTGTCTGTACGGCGCCACGATCGGCGGCGTGACCCTGTGGGCCATCTCATTCATCGCCGGCGCTTCCGTAGCATCCCTGGGGCGACCTGCTCTTGCCGTTGTCGGAATGGCGACCGGTGCGACGGTGGCGATGATGGCGATGCGCGTATCCCCGGTGAACGCGGACGAGATCGAGGCCTGCGCAGCACTGGGCATGAACCCCTCCGCGATTCTGCGCGAGGTAATCCTCCCAGCAGGCAAGCCGGGCGTTATCTCCCTTCTGAACAGGTCGCAGCTGGTATTCGCAGGATCCTTCCCCGACGGATTTGTGCAGAGTATAGGCGGCGTGGACGATGAGGGAGCAGTGGATCAAACTGGATGGGAGGTGGACACTGATGCTCAGCATGCGCCGACTGACGCGCTCCTTCGGCCATCGGATAGCGCTCGCAAGCTTCAGCATGGATGTTGAAGAAGGTCAGACAGCTGTGATCATGGGGCCATCAGGCTGTGGGAAATCCACGGTTCTCAGGAGCATCATCGCGCTTTCACGACCGGACTCAGGCGAGATACTGTGGCAGGGCAATTCGGTGCTGGATATGTCAGAGTCGGAACTCCGCCAGTTCCGGAGAAAGACCGGGTTCGTGTTTCAGCGGTCCAACCTCATAGGCAGGCTGAATGTGCTTCAGAACGTGATGCTTCCCGCCGTGATGGCTGGGACCGGCATAGATGTGGCCCAATCATGGGCGATCGCGGCTCTGGAAGGAGTGGGTATGGAAGACCGCTCGTCAGCAAAGGTGACCGAGCTGTCAGGCGGAGAAATGCAGCGGGTGGCCATAGCCCGCGCGATTTCAGGCCGACCCAGATTGGTGCTGTGGGATGAACCCACTGCCTCTCTTGATCCCATCCTGGTAGTTGACACGCTGAAGCTTATCGAGGGGCTGATAGATCGCCTGGAGGTGACCATGGTGGTAGTTACGCACGAAGTCAGCTTCGCTCGCCGAGTTGCCGACAGGGTCATCTTGATGGAGCACGGCGCCGTAGTGGAGGAGGGTCCGCCCGACAAGGTTCTGGTGTCGCCCGAATCCCGACTTGGTGCGAGGTACGCTGGCTGCCTATCTTACCTCGAGGGGCAATAGAAGGAGAACGCGCTGGGCTGTAGAAATCCTCGTGTGCATGGGTATGGAGTGTGACGCGCAGTGGATATGATCTTGGTGGCAGGCGGACCCGGAGATACGCTGGGACTCGCCAGGCCTGCAGTGGAGATGGTGCGTAGAGCCTATCCTGCGGCTGATGTGTGGGTTTTCGTTGCGCCCGTCTCACGCGCCACCGGGCGAGAGGCACGGGTCGCATCGTCGTTTCCGGGGGTGAGGCGTGCTGTGCCGCCTTCGGAGTTCGTGAGATATCTCGCCACTGGAATCCGGCCACCGGGTTTCGCGGCATCTGGGTCAGGAGTCGTAGTTCACCTCGGAGGCGGCATGACTTGGGCCGCCTGCCTGAGCAGGCGACTTCACTATCCGTTGGTTACATATTGCTCAAAGGCGATCCCTCCAGCTAGATCCGTAGCTCTGTATCTAGTTGAGGATGAACGGGCACAGGCCTCTCTCATCGCGAGTGGGGCTCCTGCTGAAAAGGTGCGGCCCGTTGGCAACCTCACTGCAGACAGCGCGGCGTTGAGTGTAAGCCGGAATGAGGCCAGAGCCCGGTTGGGAATTGGCGAGGACGATCGCCTCGTCGGGCTATATCCTGGGCTTCGGCCATCAGAGGTTTCCGCTATGGCGCCCTTCCTCTTCAGGACTGCAGAGCTCCTCTCCAGGGTTGAGCGGGGTGTGAAGTTCATCATGCCCCTCTCCCCTTTCGTGGGCACATCATCTCTGGAGCGGCTTTTTGCCATTCCGCGGGGCAAATCCAGGCCTGAGAGATCCTCTGCAGTGGTAGAGAAGAATGCTGGCCCCATTGAGGCCGTAACATCAGAGGGAATCAGGGTGCGCATCGAGACATCCGCGCGGCAGGAAACCACAATTGCCTCGGATCTGGCCATCTGCACACCAGGTCCCATCTGCACTGAACTCGCAGCCAACGGTGTCGCCTATGTCGCGGTTATCCCCTCCAATCTTCCTCACGCTATGACACTCGGTGGGCTTGGGGGCCTTCTGTCGTCAGTCCCTCTCATCGGCGACGCCATTAGGAGCAGCGCGTACAAGCATGCCGCTGCTTCGTCGAAGTTCTTCACCATTCCGAACATCAAGGCCGGACGCATGGTGACTCCGGAGGTGGCCGGGGAGATAGGGCCCGAAGACGTAGCGATACCCTCTGTTGGGCTTCTCGGCGATCCTGCGCGTCGCGACAAGATCGGCCGCGAGCTGAGGGAGGCCGTGGGCGGCCCTGGCGCCTCTGGCAGATTCGCCAATCAGATTCATCTCATCACTGGTCCGAGCTCACCGGCCAGTCTAGCTGGCCCAGGCCAGGGCTAGGCCGCATATATCCAACCCCATCCCGCTTACAAGACTCATCCCAGGAAACCCCGGGCATGTTCCAGGCCTGCTTGTGCAGGTGAGACCTGTTCATCTGTCGAAAGAGATCATAACATGGCCGGATTGCGCGCTCCACGAGGGAACCAAACTGCACCTATTAGCGTCATTACATGGGGCGAATGGCGATATCTGCACGGAGCAGGTCACAGCCGGTGGGAGTGTTCGGCATTTGGGCATTCGCGGTGATCAGCTGGTCAAGGCGTATGGCCGTCGCCGGGTCGTCGACGGCGCCAGTATAGCGCTTGAGCGCGGTGAGGTCGTCGGCCTCCTCGGACCGAACGGCGCTGGCAAGACCACTACCTTCTACATGATAGTCGGCCTTGAGTCGCCTGATTCCGGTTCTGTTGCAATCGATGGGGTAGATGTGACCGACTGCCCTGTCTGGAGGCGAGCGAGGCTCGGATTGGGCTATCTCGCGCAGGAACCGTCGGTGTTTCGCGGGCTCTCGGTGGAGAGCAATCTTCGAGCAGTTCTCCAGTTGGCGGGGGTTGCTCGAACTCAGGAAAGCGCAGATTTGGAGCGCCTGCTCTCCAACTTCGATCTGGCGAGGATACGGCGGCAGACTGGCTTGACCCTCTCGGGCGGAGAGAGAAGACGGGTGGAGATCGCGCGGGCGCTGGCCGCGTCTCCGTCATACATCCTTCTCGATGAGCCATTCACTGGCATTGATCCGATAGCAGTCGGAGAAATCCAGGAGATTGTAGGTAGGCTCAAACGCGCGGGCTTGGGTGTGCTGATCACCGACCACAACGTCCGCGACACGCTGGCCATAGTGGATCGTGCTTACATAATGCACGAGGGCCGGATACTTGTTTCGGGATCTGCACGCGAAATCCTCAACGATCCGACTGCGAGACGGCTCTATCTGGGCGAACGGTTCACGCTTTAGATCTAGCCCTGCCCGGGAGGGTTGCTAAGTGCCCGGTATGGCGCTGATACTGGTTCTGGCTGTCACTGGCGGAGTCATCGCGTACGCTGGAGACCGTATTGGAATGAAGGTTGGGCGCAAGAGGCTCTCGATCTTCGGGCTCAGGCCTAAGTACACCTCCATTATAGTCGCAGTGATCACTGGTGTGGTCATTACAGCATGCACGCTGTTCGTACTCACTCTCGCATCTGAGAATGTCCGCACTGCTCTTTTCCGGATCAAGGAGATTCAGGACGCTCTCTCCACTGCCCATTCAGATCTGGAGACGAAGCGTGCTGAGGCCGACGCCCTCTCAACCAGAGTCAAGGAGATTGCCGATGAGTACAACAACCTAGAGAGCCAGTTCGACGTGGTCAACTCGGAGCTTTCCGAAGCGGTTGCAGAGAAGGCGAAGGCGCGTAAGGAACTCTCAGGAGTACAGGCGAAACTCACGGAATCTGAAGGCCGACTCGAAGATGTGAAAGCCAGATTCGCACAGGCATCGGCTGGCCTCGGCAAGGCGAACGCCGATCTTCGCCAGGCTCGAGGGGATGTCGCTGGGCTTGAGGCAGAGAAATCCGACCTGGAGCGAGATGTGGCGGCGCTATCCTCGGAGCAGGCGCGCCTGCAGGCAGAGGTCAGTGATCTCGACATGAATGTCCGCGCTCTCATCGAGCTTAATGCCAGGCTCCTCGAAACCAAGGAGACAGCGCTCATGGGACAGGTCATTTTCCGCGCCGATCAGGTGATTCTCGGAGCGACGATTGACTGCTCGCAGCGTCGCGACGCCATTGAGAACCAGTTCAACGGGTTCCTGCTGAAGGTGAACGAGATCGCAGTGAGGCGAGGCGCTAGTAGCGATGACCCGGGTGGGGATCCATTCGTGCTTAAGTTTGACGAGGCAAATGTGGTTGCCGCCCTCCAGAAGATTGCGCAATCCGATTCCAAAGTGATTCTCCGGGCAATGTCCCCCGTGAACTCATGGTACGAAGCGCCGTTGCTTGTGTCCCTGCATGTGCTTCCCGATGCCAAGATCTACTCCGCTGAGGAGGTGATCGCATCGAAGATTATCGACGGGTCTATCGGGTCGAGCCGAATACAAGAGGACATGCTCGAGTTGGTGCAGGCTGTGAACAGTGCGTGCATAGCAGAGGGAATGGCAAGTGACGAGGAAGGCAAGATCGGTACGGTGATCACGATTTCGGAGTTCACATCGGCCATCATGAACATGGTCCAGCGTAACTCCAAGCAATTGGTGGAGGCCGTTGCAGTGCGCGATATCTGGCGCAGCCAGATGTCGCCATCGATCAAGCTCGTCGTCAAGCCCATGTGAGCAATTGCGCCTCTAGCTTGGCCTGGTGAGGGCAAAAAACTCGCTCCCGGTGAAGGAGTTGAGTGCTGCCTTGGAGAATATCTGATAAGGATATGCTGTATCGACATTACCTGCGTTTCCGTGGTTTTCCGATTGAAGCTGGCTGAAAGGGGGCTCCCGAAACCAGTCGTCGCCAGCTGGACCTGTACGCAACGAGCCTCGCGCCGATCAACGTGCAAGCCTGAGGAAACATGACCACTCGGGCCAGCGCCAGATGGGGGCAGGCGTCTAGCGTTTACTATCACTAAGGGGGGAATCGCTTGATGAAGAAGTTCCTAGCTGTCCTCCTCACGACCGTCCTGGTAGTCGCCTTGGCGGTGCCTGCGTTCGCAGGTCCCTACAAGGATTTGGCGGACAACCACTGGGCGGCTGACGCGGTGAGGATGCTTACTGCCCTCGGGGTGATCACCGGCTACCCTGACGGGACCTTCAAGGGCACTCAGAGCGCTAACAGGTATGAGGTCGCCGCTATGGTGGCCCGGGCGCTCGAGTACCTCGACAAGGACATCGCCGCAAGAATGACCGAGCTTGAGGCGAGGCTCAGGAAAGACGCTCCAGCTGGATCCGGCCCCGTGGCGGTCGTGACTATCCCAACGAATCCGGAGAAGCAGGTGGTGCTGCAGCCATCGTCTCAGCCGGACTCCACGATTCTCGAGACTATTATCGCGGAGAAGATCGCTGGTATGACCGATGCGCAGTGGGCGGAGTTCGACAGCAGGTTGTCTGCGCTATACGCGCGGGTGAACGATCTGTCGGACGACAATCTAGCAGCCCATGCGGCGGTTCGCGCCGACATCGACTCGATCAAGGCAGCTCTGGCGATGCGCCAGGCTGATGGGACGATACCTGGGATCGAGGTCCACACTGTGTCAGTTTCCGATCCTGAGGTGAAAGCCGCTATTGAGCAGACTGCGGGTCAGCTCGGGGGAAGAATCGCTGTCCTAGAGGCGCAGATGCCCGGCATCTCCAAAGCCATGAACGACGCTGCCGCGAAGACCAGCACAGGCTGGGAAGATGCGGTCAAGAGGCTTGAGGAGAGAGTCGCCGCACTTGAGGCCCTCAATATGGATCCCAAGGCGTACGATGCCGCTATCAGCAAGGCCGCAGCCGAGGAAGTCGCCAAGGCCGTGGCCGAGGATAAGGCAGTTGTGGCGGCCCTTTCGGCTAACCTCGATAAGCTTGGCAAGGAGCACATTGCTGATCTTGCCGCTCGAGAGAAGGCCGTGGAGGACCTGCTCGCGGTACATACCCTCGCAGAGGAGCGCGCGCGCATAGACGCCCTGGCTGCTCTCAGCGCTGAGAATGAGACTGCCCTCGCTGAGCAGCAGGCTGCTATCACGATGACCTTCTATGATGCTCTCGCTGCTGAGCGAGACGAGCGCGAGAAGGCCATGGAGAAACTCCAGTCCGCGCAGGCAGGGAAACTGACTGCGGAGATTGACGGTCTCGCTAAGTCGTTCAGAGGTTCTCTCGATGTTGAGAAGAGCGAAAGGGACAAGGCCGTAGCTGAGCTGGCGGCCAAGTTCGAGCTTCAGCTGGCGGAGAGAACCAAGGCGACCCTCAGCGAGGTCTACGCGAGGCTCGCTGAACTCGCTCAGATGTGCGACAAGTTCGACGCAGCCAAGGCCGACCAGGATGCGGCCATCGCAGAACTGGCCTCGAACGTGGAGATTGCCCTGTCTCAGCAGAATGCTGAGCTTGCGGTGACGTTCTACGATGCGCTTGACGCGGCGAAGGAAGAGAACGCCGCAGCCCTTGCCAAACTCTCCGAAGAGCAAGACTTGGCCCTATCGGAGCAGAATGCGTCACTTATGGTGGCATTCTACGATGCGCTCTACGCTGAGAAGGATGAGCGGGAAAAGGCCATTGAGAGGCTGACTTCCGATTTCGACCTTGCTCTATCGGAGCAGAATGCGTCACTGATGCTGGCGTTCTACGATGCTCTCTACGCCGAGAAGGATGAGCGGGAAAAGGCCATTGAGAGGCTGACTTCCGATTTCGACCTTGCTCTCGGTGAGCAGAACGCGTATCTCATGTGCGAACTGTACGATGGCATCTGGGCTGCGAAGGAAGAGGTATACGCATCCATCGACAAGCTAGATGCGAAGATCCTCGGAGTCATGGCCGCTATCGATGCTCTGAAGAGTGAGTTCGGCCGTGAACTCGCTGCCCTCGGGGTCCGGGTGACCGCACTCGAGGATCAGCTTGCCGGGGCCAAGACCGAGATCGCGGTGCTTAGCGCGGCAGTTTCGGAGAACGAGAAGGCCATCGAAGAGGTCCGCGGGCAGGCGGCTGCGATAGACACCCGCCTCGTTGCGGAGGAACAGGCCTCAATCGGCATGAAGGCCGACATCGAGACCCTCAAGGCTCTCGCGGCACAGAATGCCAAGGACATTGCCGACATGTACTACAAGGTCGAGTCCACGGTGTCAGCCATCGAAGCGAAAGACGCTGAGCAGGACGTGGAGATTGGCAAGCTCAAGCAGAAGGACCTTTCGCTAGACACCCAGATAGCTAACATATGGACGGATCTGAATCGGGTGCGCTTCACTGGCGCCGATGAGGTGAAATTCCTCGACATCGACCTGAAGGGCGCGCCTGGCGCTGTGTTCTACAAGGATCCGTACGCTCCGTCGGCCGATCCGAACAAGCAGTATCAGCCCACATCGAAGCTTCAAAACGAGCTGAAGCTGGCGCTCAATATCAAGCCTGAGAAGGGCGTAGATGTGTCGGTTGGCATTACCGCTGTGACCGACGTATTCGGCGCTGCTCATCAGACGGTTGGGCTCTTCAATGGCGACCTGGATCTCGCCATCACGACTCCGTCCTCGAAGACGAAGATCGTTGCGGGCGAGCTCGCGAGGCCAGCCAATTATACCAAGTATCAGATCGGAGCTGTCAAGTTCGCTGATGCCAAGATTGAGGGCATCGGAGCGAACACCACGCTCGGCGGCTTGAATGCCACTGCGACCATAGCGAAGATCGCCGATCCTGACCTGGCGGTCGGCGGCTATCAGCACCTGATGGGCGCTAGCGCGAGCTACCAGGCCACCGACATGCTGAAACTTGGTGCAAGGTGGTTCCGTATTGTTGACGACCCGCTGTCGGGCGACACGACACTCGATAAGCTGGAGGATGTGTACGGAGGAGACTTCACGCTGAGGCTTGGCGATGCATGGACTGCCGGCGGAGAGCTGTCTGTCTGGGCAAACAAGACCATGGCGACGCCGGCTGCCGCGTACAAACTGCAGACAGACGCCAAGTTCGGAATCCTGGCGATCAATGGCTCTGTTGAGCAGGTTGCTGCGGGATATGCTCCGAAGTACATGGAGACCGCTGATGATGAGGATGCAGACTACGTGAAGGCAGACACAAGTGTGGCGAGGCTCTCAGTCACCACCGACCCGATCAAGGGGGTCATCCTTTCGGCCGGCGCGGTCAAAGAGGGAGATGAGGGATACATCGCTGCGGATAAGACCACGTTGACTGCAGACGCCAAGTACGGGCTTAGGCTAGCTATCGCCGATGTCACTCTGAAGGGCGGAGTGAAGCAGGTGAACGTTGTGAAGCCGACGCCTGTCTCTATGGGTACAACCACCAGCCTGGGCTTCGATGCCACGATCAAACCAGCCAACTTCGGGTTCACATGGGAACACGATGTTGAGGCAAACGACAACGCCTACGTTGCATACGCCAACGCAGAGGTTCCAGTTGGCGGCGATGCGCTGGTCCTGAAGGGCTCATGGGAACAGGGATTCGGCTACAAGGACTACTACAAGTACAACGCTGGAGCCGACATGAAACTTGCTCTTGTGAAGGACGTTGCGACCTTCGGCGCAGGCGCCTCATACGGAAGAACCTATGGAACATCCGATGATGACAAGAACTACTCCAGAATGCAGGTTGGCGCCAATCTCGATTGGAAGCTAGCCAGTTCGACTACTCTGACTGGAAAGGCGTCGTACGAGTCTCGTGCCTACGACAACGGCGTGAAACCCTCAGGCGACTACTTCCAGTACGGACTCGCTCTTGCTCAATCGCTCTACAAGTCCACAACCCTGAGCATCAAGTACGATGTCAAGGACGTCTACTATGTGCCAGCGACAGGGTATCGGGACTACGGCGCGAGGATAGTCGACCTGTCCTTGAAGACTGCATTCTAAGGGGATAGCGGAGCAGCCCCGGGGAAGGCATGCCTTCCCCGGGGCATTTCGTTATGGTGGAGGAGACTGTGGAAGTGGGATTCTGGGGGTGGCGCGAATGGATGAAGGGCTGGTTGTGGCAGTGGACCCCGGAAGGGAAAAGGCGGGAATAGCGGTGTGCTCCCGGGAGCGCGGAACCATTGCCAAGTGCGTGGTTCCGGCTGCTGATTGTGTCAGCCGAGTCTATCAACTCGCAGTGGAGCACGGTGCACGGGTAGTAGTGGTTGGCGACAGAACCGGCTCAACCCTCATGGTCGAGGCCCTTTCTGATCGGCGGGATCTGGTTGTTGCGGTTGTAGATGAGCACCGGTCATCCATGGAAGCACGCGAACGCTATCTGCGAGACCATCCAGGACGTGGGCTGGCAAGGCTCCTGCCGAACGGGCTCAGGACCCCTTCCGAGCCATACGATGACTACGTGGCCGAGATCCTTGCTGCCAGATACTTCGAGCAAGTGTAGTCGGGAAGGAATCGGGCCTGCGGCGAAGAATATATACTGGACGAATGCGTGCACGAATGGAGGTGGAAGGCGCATGCGCAGCCAGTTTGCTGCCTGGACCAGTAGAATCTCGGTGATCCTGGCAGCTGCTGTCATTGTTGTCTCTCTCTCCGTCTGCATTCAGGCGTCGTCCCCTCTGGTATTGCCCGGCGACTGGCGGTACCGCGCCATCGCTGAACTCGCTGCGGGTGGTCTAGTTGATCCAGAAGACGCGGTCGTGTACGCCAGCAGTACGCCTATTCCCGTCGACAGACTGGCGACCAGCGTTCATAGGCTGGCCCAGAGGCTTCAAGCGCAGGTCAGGAACGCTAACGCGATCTCAGACGGGGCCAGAGCAGGGGAATCCCAGCCGTTGCTTCTGTACGGAGTCGAACAGATGGGGGTGGCCGCTTCTTCAAGCTCCACTTGGGCTGAGCCTGTTCTCACTGGGCGTCAAGCCAACCTCATCTCCGATCTGATGTGGGAATTCGGCCTCTCGTCGGAGGGGCGAGTTGGTAGGATACTCGGCCTTTCCGACCTTTTCCTGACGGAGGAAGTTGGGCTCATTCTCAATCCTCTGCAGGCTTTCGCGCATGGCCAGTCCGGTGTTCAGCCTTTGGCGCTTCGCGGCGACTCCATTGCCGAGCACCGGCAGGCCTTCGCGGGCCCAACTCAGGCAGCAGAGTTTGCCGACCTGGAGGCCCTTCTTCGAAAGACCATCGATAGCGGTGACGACAAGCCTGGAAAGCAGGTTCAAATAGGAGTGCCGAGCCCAATAGGCACGCTGTCGGTTGAGCTGTCGAGCCAGGCTGCGAGCCGTCCTCAGCAGCCCCAATCTCAGCAACCCAAGGCTGAGGAGCCTCCGCCGGCAACAGGATTCGATCTGTCAACGAGTGTGCAGCTGTCCGATGTGCTGAATGTCAGTGCGCAGTTCTTTGCTGACGACAAGTCCCGCGAGAAGGCCACATCCACATCGGTTGGGGTATCCATAGGCGAGAAGGACGGTGCAGGGCTGACGGTTGGGCACCGTGTCACTGATGTCGGAACGCCGGCCGACCTCGCAGGCAGGCGCGAGACGTACACATCGGTGGATGTGAAGTACTCGCTGCCCGATGTGGCCAGTGCCGTCGGTGTTCCTGCGGCCTCTGATTCACTGACAGTTCGGGCAGGCTATGAGCTGTATGGGCGGGAGCCCCACTTGATTGGGGCGGAGCAGAACAGCTTTCAGGCGACCATGTCGCTGGGCATCGATTACAAGCTCCTCCTTGGCGACTCTGCCTTTCTGCAGGCAGGATACAGGTATGAGAGGGTTCGCGATCTGATTTCGTCGGGCGCTGTATGGACCAAGTCCGGCCTGTATGACGAAGGAGGCTTCTCCAGCTGGCTTGGGCAGGAGTCACTGAAGCTTCAAGGGTCCAACGCGACCAGGACCATCGCCTCCATCGACTTCGGGTACAGGCTCATGGAGAACTCATCGGTCAACGTGGGCTACAAGCTCATCGACTTTGCAGACCTGGGCGTGCTCGAGCTAAATAAGAACCTGGCGACCGCCGGAGTCAGCATCAAATTCTAGGGGGGTGGCCCCCTGGCGTAGTAGAACAGGGAGGTAGCCTGATGAGAGTTTCGAGAGTGGGATTCGCAGTACTCGTTTGCGCAATCGCAGTATTGATCGCGGCTGGCCCAGGCCGGTGCGCCGAGGTCGTCGTTAGCCCTGTTGAACGACTGATGAACATGGAAAACCTGCTGTTCGGTTCGGCGCAGGAAGGCTCAATAGTCGGGCGCCTAGAGGCCATAGAGAGGCTGGTCTTCGGCGAGCTCAGCGCCGGCACGCTGCCGGACCGGCTCAATCAGTGCTGGAACTTCATCCAAGGCGACCGGGCAGGCGGGATGAACATCAAGTTCAAGCTCAGAGCTATCCAGTGGACCATGTTCGGCGCCATATCTGATGGGCCGATTGTGCCCTGCCTCGCTGATCTGGAGACCCGTCTTCTTGGGCAGCAAGCGCCGGGGTCCGTGGGGAGCAGGTTAGATGCGCTGATGGGGCTCACCATGGCTGGCGGGAAGCCAGAGGTGGGGTATGCTCTGTTGCCTAAGGGCATTCTTGTGAAGGTGAAGCTCACCACCGGAGTGAGTTCAGTCAAGTCGAGGCCTGGGGACGTGATAGGGTTCGAAGTCGTTCAGGATGCAATATGCGAGGGAAAGCTCGTAATAGCAGCTGGCGCAGGCGTTCCAGCGAAGATCGTTGAGACTGTCCGTCCCACAAAAACCGGCGTACGGGCGAGAGTCGATTTCGAGATCGGTCCAGTGGAGGGTATGGACTCTGCGGCAGTGAACCTCGGCGTGGACCAGGCGGCCATGGCCGCCAATTCCAGTGTGCCCATGACCATTGGGGATGCACCGCGCAAGTTCGGGATAATGGGCAAGGAGGGCGCACTCGGCGGGGTGTTCACGCCGAATGAGGAACTCGAACTGGCGGCTGGCGCTGTGTTCTTCCTCTCTGTGATGCAGACCTCGAAGATCCTTGGCCTGGTAGTCCCCGCGAGCAAGTAATGAGCAGAGAATGCAGCCAATAGCAGGGACAGGTATCGCCCTGCGTAGGCTGGAGTCCCTGGGCCGCACGGCGCGAACGGGGCGCTCCAGCCTTTGAAATGGAGGTCTTCATGTGTTAGAGAGACGGTTCTTCACGTCGGAGTCGGTCACTGAGGGACACCCGGATAAGGTGTGCGACCAGATTGCAGACGCGGTCCTTGATGCACTGCTCGGAAATGACCAAGGCGCGAGAGTGGCCTGCGAGGTGTGCGCCACAACAGGGCTTGTCCTCGTTATGGGGGAGGTCACATGCAAGTGCTATGTGGACATCCCGGCAATAGTAAGGAACACGGTCCGAGAGATCGGATACACAAGGGCGAAGTACGGGTTTGACGCCGACAACTGCGCGGTGCTGGTGACCATCGGCGAGCAGTCGCAGGACATATCTATGGGTGTGGATAGAGCTCTTGAGGTGCGGACGGCGTCCACGTGCAGCGGAACTGGGGCCTGCTCGGTCTCAGCCGACGAGCTGGAGATGACTGGCGCCGGCGACCAGGGCATGATATTCGGATACGCCACCCGCGAGACTCCAGAGTTGATGCCCCTTCCGATCACTCTTGCCCACAACCTTGCGAAGGAGCTTGCGCGAATCCGAAAGGCCGATATTCTCACCTACCTCAGGCCGGACGGGAAGACTCAGGTGACAGTGGAGTATGCTGGCAACGAGCCTGTGAGGGTTGATACCGTGGTGGTCTCTGCCCAACATGCGGAGAATGTACCACATGAAACCATAGTCTCCGACATAACCGACATGGTGATCCGCACCGTTATTCCCGAGGGCATGATGGATAAGAAGACCAGAATACTTGTGAACCCCACTGGAAGGTTTGAGAAAGGCGGACCATCTGCTGACTCTGGCCTCACTGGCAGGAAGATAATTGTGGATACATACGGCGGCATGGCCAGGCACGGCGGCGGAGCGTTCTCCGGGAAAGACCCTACCAAAGTCGACAGGTCTGCCGCGTATGCCGCGAGGCACGTCGCGAAGAACCTGGTTGCAGCGGGTGTCGCGGATGAATGCGAGGTTCAGGTGGCATACGCCATCGGCGTGGCGCGACCTGTCTCGATCGCCGTTGACACCAGGGGAACAGGAGCAGACGGAATGCCGGACTGGCGCATCAAGGACATCGTCGAGAAGCTGTTTGACCTGCGTCCAAAGGCGATCATAGACGGCTTCCGCCTCAGGCGCCCGATATATCGGCAGCTGGCGGCGTATGGCCACTTCGGCAGGCCTGAGCTTGATCTGCCGTGGGAGCGGCTCGACATGGTGGATGAGATAAGGAAGCACATGTAGCAGGTTCCATGGCTGCTTCAGGTAGGCGTGAACCGCGCGGCCTGAGCTGAGCGGGAACGGAGGAGATGCGCGCTGGATGTCCCCGTGGGAGTCATTGAGGGAGTCATAGAGAGAGTAACCT
>JAYFQW010000082.1 GCA_034926675.1 Clostridia bacterium
GTTAAGGTTGCGGTTTTTGAGGGCATCGGCAAGACAGTCTTTAAGGACAGAGCGGAGTTCTCGGGTTCGCTGCTAAAGCAGGTCAATGATGTTTACGAGTACATCGGGAAGTACAACCGAACAAGAGCCGAGTTCTCGGGATTGAAGCGTATTGACATGCGTGATTATCCGCCGGAGGCTGTGCGAGAGGCGCTGCTAAACGCCATTGTTCACCGCGACTACTCATACAGCGGCAGCATCCTCATCAGCATCTTTGATGATCGTATCGAATTCGTCTCGCTCGGTGGGCTTCCGAAGGGAATAGCGCACAGCGATCTGATGCTGGGCGTTTCGGTCCTGCGCAATAGCCGACTTGCCAATGTGTTCTATCGCCTACATCTCATAGAGGCGTTCGGCACAGGAATTCCGAAAATCATGGAGTGCTATCGTGGGCGACAGGCACAGCCGGTCATCGAGATCTCAGACAATGCCCTTAGGATAACGCTGCCTAACACGAATCTCCACCGGGAGGTTTCTGTTGAGTCTGACGGCCTTTCAGATGCTGAGCGCAAAGTTATGGGCTATTTGATTGGGCGCAATGCCGTTTCGAGACGAGATATAGAAGCGACTATCGGGCTCTCGCAGAGCACAACCATCCGTGTTCTCAATGCGCTTACAGAGAAGCAGCTGGTCCTGAAGCACGGCAGGGGCAAAAACACAACATACGATGCTGCAAGCAGATAGGGCCTGCCAGTGGTAGCGCCTCCTGCTGCTCAAACAGCCTCCTGCATCCCCCTATCCCTCGATTTACAGATGGTCTTTGGGGATGAAGCGGGCGGAGTATGCCATGTCTCAGGTCCAGGGCTTGCCTTATACTGCCCTACAGTATCAGCTTGGTGAGACTGAGCCAACAAGCAGTGACGCGAGGGCTTGGCGCATGTAGCAAGCAGGCATATGAACCGGACGATCCGTGAAGGTCGGGCATCGTTCATGAGTGCAGTGCAACCCGGGCATCTGCGGCCCAGTCCGGATCCTTGAGCAGTGCTCGCCCTATGCCGACCAGATCGGCTTTCGCCTTGGCTATTATGGAGTCTGCCGTGTCGGGGCTCTTGATGCCGCCCGTCACGATCGTAGGCGCTCCGCTTTTACTGTCTTGGGCGAACCCTCGGTAAGCCTCCCCCCGTGGCGCCTGGCGGTATGGCGCACTCGCAGGAAATTCTTGCTCAAGTCGGGCCATCGCGATTCCACAACTTCGCCAACGCGCAGACCACAGAAAAGCATTATGAAGTAAGCCTCGTAATGCCTATGCGTCTTCGCGGTCGCCAGAAATCGCTGCTGCTCGGGCGTTCATATAACGCGCTGTCTCTTCCTGTATCGCGGATGCTCGATGCCGTCCGTGGGGTTTGTTGGGATCAGCTTCCATGCCACCGCCTGCCGAAACGCTTGACAGCAGACCACATGCACCAGAAGAACAGTTGCGCTGCCGTCGCCGCATTCCTTCTCTATCCCCCCTTGATCTTCCCATACATGTTCTGAATGTCGAGAGGTTTTATGTCTCGGAAACGCGCCACGCCTTTCTCGCGCTTGATATATGCAATTGCCTCTCTCTTGTTGCGCAATGTCTTCGGTTTCCAGTGCTTGTTTCTCGCGGCGTGAGCTAACCAGTAGTCGAAGTACTCTGCCACCGTCATCTTTGTGGGGTCCACCAGAACCCCCTTGGTGTAGTCGGTGACGATCTGAGCCATACGCGCAGTTGCGGCCCTCCTGTCGCCGCGGAATGTCTCCGTATGGTACTTCTTCTGCTTCTTCCCGTTGGCATCAGTAAAGGTGCCGATATATAAACGCAGTTCGAACGTATCCGGTCCTCGCTCCCGCACATGCCCGCCATACCTCCGGCCAGCCACGCCTCGTCACCTTCCCGCCTTGATCTCGTCCAGCCTCCGCAGAGCCTCGTGCTTGCTGCCGCGCATAGTCTCGTAGATGTAACGGTAACGGCGCATGCCATCCGGCATGACTGCGGAACCAGCGCATATGCGCAGTTGGTACGTGTTTGGTCCCCGCTGCCTTATCGACCCGCCGAACTTGCCCACCATTCTACCTGTCCCTCCCCTGCGCTTGTCCCAGCGTCCACAGCACGAAGGTGGCGTTATCCAGGTGCACCTGCGCAAGTTCGTGCAGCGTCACCTGCACCAGGAATCCGACACTCTTGTCGCCGATTGTTCGAGCTATAACCTGAATCATAAGCGCTGCCCTTCGGTACTCCTCTTTCGCGCGGTCGAGAAACGCCTGATACCGTTCGCGTTCCTCCGCGGGGTAATCCTCTTCCGCGAGTTGATAGCCCTCTGGGTCGGCAAGGCTCTCCATCGCTTTGTTTGTTTCGTCTATCACGGGTTGCATGTCGTGGACGCCCGCGTCGTCGAACATCGCTTCCCTGACTTTCCCCAGTTCGTTCTCCAGAATATCGCCGCGCACCATAAGTAGCATTGCCCAAACGTCCGCCCGCGACATCTCCTCCGCTGTCTGAGGAAGCGCAGATGCCGCCACTGGCCACGCAAGGATAGAGACCACCAGAACCAACGCCAAAATACTCGGTTTTCGCATGGTTTCACTCCTCCTTCATCTTGGTAATGCGCGTGTAGGTTATGACCTCGACAGCTACCCCGAGAATGTGTGCCGTCACCCTAGGCGCCATGCGAGGTCGAACGGACGGATTGGTTGCCGTTAGCACTATTCTGTCGCCCGCATAGCCGACGTATCTGAATGTCGCAGCCTCGGAACCGACGGCAACCAAAGCGATGTCGCCGTGCTCCGCTGTGAATTGCTTGCGCGTCAGAACCAAACTCACGTTTGGAGTCATGCCAACCCCTTCCATCGAGTCGTCTGTCACTCGCACTAAGAAGTGATCGTTAGCATCGCCGTCCAAATGATCCCTATCTACCGCAGCATAACCCACAACATTAGCCTCCTGGACCAATGGAGTAACCAGAGACGACGTGGTGCGTATGATAGGTAGTTGCACAATAGGGTTGTCCGATGCTCCGGCAACCTCTAGTCCCTCCAACCCGAGGTTGTAACCGGCCATCTGAATCAGCACGACCAAGGGAACCCCCAACGCATAAGCGACTTTTTCAAGTAAGGCTATTGTGGGGTTTTTGTAATCGTCGTGCTCCAGACGGCTGATTTCTGCGTTCGAGCAACCGGCAAGCCGGGCCAAATCCCGCTGCGACAACCCCTTATCGAACCGTGTTTTCTCGACAAAAGCTCCTAACGAGGCGTTCATGACACCTCCCTCCTTTGTTCCGAATTATCAACACTACCATACAACACTACGTTCGCCTCGTCAAGAAAGCGTGTCATCGAGAGATCATGAAAAGTGTTGATAATATCGAACGTATACGGTAGGCTGGAGCTGAAAAATGACAAAGATAAGCTAAACATAGGGGGGTGAAATCAATGGTTGTCCAGCGTACCGCCTCTGGTCCGCAGTCTAGTTCAGCGCAACCGCGCAAAATTCCTCTACCCTTAGAACTCTCCAACTTGCCCAAATTCCTGAAAATCTCGGAAGTTAGCGATTTATTGCGAGTGTCTAAACAGACTGTGTGCCAACTGATAAACGACGGCAGGTTGCCAGTTGTTAAGGCCGGGCGGTCGCTTCGCGGAGCGCGAGTGGTTAAATGTCAGTTAATCGAATGGATGAAGGGCGAGACGCAATGACTGGAGCCAAGATTTTCGCCTGCGACGGTGCGGGGGATCAGGTATTTCTGAGAGCGTCGCTGCAGGGCAACACGGCGGTACGGATCGGAAACGACACGGATTTCGTTTTTGTCAGCGTCCGGCGGGAGGAACTTGATCTTGCGGTCATCCGGTACCTGCTGTGTGTGGACAGCGCGTGGGAGAGAATTATGGACGATGAGGCCCACATTACCCACGGCCCGAGCACGGTAGTAGTCTATCGTTTCAGCCGTGGCATAGCCTTCTTCGGTTCCTATGTAGCTTGCCATCGGGGGCATGACAATCCTGTTCTTGAGCCTAAGTCCGCGTATGTTTATTGGCGAAAGCAGGCCTAACACGAGTCTGCATCCAACCTCCTTATCTGCACGAAGAAGTGTCCAATCATAGTGTACAACTCTTCTGATGCAGGAAGAGAGGACACTGGAGAGAAGTAGTATAATCCCTGATACTCTGCTAATCGTAATAGAGCCGGCATGAATCAGCTGGACGCAAGTCCGCGGAACGGGGAGCGATGTATATGCTTGTTCAATGCACAAAAGGCCTGCTGGGCAAGATGGGAATTAGCCCAGGCGAGCTGAAATCGCCTGAAGGTTATGAACAGCTGCCGCACGCCCTGATGGCCTGGCACGCCAACCTAGTCAGTATGGACAGGAGAAAAGCCATCGTCTTGATGAACAACGCAACGAGATATCCCGTGGTCATATACAGGCCGAAACCAAAGGACTTTGCCAGAATGAAAGACCTCGTTCGGGAGGCCATTGTTGTGGCATTGCGTATGGAAGGCGTCTGCGAGACCGTTATTGATAGGTATATGGCGGATGCCGGAGAGATCGAGTTTTCGGAAACGGCAAATAGAAGCATGGTTGCTAGACTAAACCATGCTGCAAATGAAGTTGGCTTCATGCAGGATTATCTGGATGAAAGCACACTGATTCAGAGATACATAAGCACTTCGGCGGGAAGACTCCGCCAAAGCTTGCCGGGGAACGAGTACTTCGCTCCAAGTGCCCTAATGCTCAAGCACCTTGGCAACTACTGTGACAAAGGCGAGAACGGAATCTGCCAATCGGTTCTGGACATAGAGCTGTATCAACTGAAGATACAGATCGAAATTGAAGGATTTGATATATGGAGAAGAGTCTTGGCGCCGTCGGTCTTCTCCTTTAGGCATCTGCACAATGTCATTCAGACAGTGTTTGATTGGCAGAACTATCACTTGCACATGTTTGAAGCCAAAAGGACGGATTCGAAGACAAAGCAGATCATGATGGATGACGATCCTGAAGCATTGGAATGCCTGGACCTTGACTCTTGCGACGTTCTGCAGGAACGGTTCACTGCGCTCAAAGACATTTTCCCGGACCATGAGGAAGTCACCTACGAGTATGACTTTGGCGATTCGTGGAAGCATACGATAACACTCGAAAAGACAGCGCGTTCCAACGCACTTAGGGCAACCTACCTGGATGGAAGAGGGGAAAGACCCCCGGAGGATGTAGGCGGGCCTTGGTCGTATGTGGAATTCATGCGAATCATGGCAGACAATACAGATCCCGAGCATGAGGACACAAAAATGTGGGCGAAAGGTCAAAGCGAGAGGAAACATAGTCCGGAAGAGATAAACCGCAGACTCAGGCATTCCATGAGTACAGGTGAGTGCTCGCCGTCATGGCAGTAGATGTGCTCCAAACCAGAACTGTGAGGAGGGATAGATGTTGAAGAAGATAGGAAGAAACGATCCCTGCCCCTGCGGGAGCGGCAAGAAATACAAGAAATGCTGCCTCAATAAGCCCAGACCCATATTGTCGTACTTCCAGAAGTTCCTAATGTATAAGGAAGTAGACGATATGAGTACAGAGGACATAATTCAGCGTTTGGACAGTATCGGCATCCGATTTGACAAAGACGTGTTTTTGCGAGACATCGAAGAGTACTATTCTGCTCAGCAACTCTCAGAGAATTGGTTGGGGGCCTTCAGTGTAGCTGCGAAAGGTAGGGAGGAGGACTTTCCATGGCTGGCCGCATGGGTCTTGTGGGGCAGACTGGCGCCAGCCGAGAATGTGCCAAAGGAGCGGATTGCCCATCTGGTTGATGAGGGCTATCAGTATCTATCGACTGAAGATCACACAAGAGCTTGCGACATGTGGCTAGAAGCATGGGAAGCAATCAAGTACAGGTGCAAATCGGAATCTAACGATTTGGACTTCTTCAACAGGCACTATCGCGATGATTTCTTCGTCAGCAACCTATGTCAGGACCTGGAGGGCGAGTTGCACAACGCCGGCCTGGAAGACAGTGTCTATTTCCAGAAGCGAATTGACTACTGCAACGAATTCCTGCGTCTCTTCCCAGGCGCGAGTGATCTGATCATTCATAACATGAGACGCGCTGTTGCAGAGTCGTATGCGAGTCTGGGCGATTATGAGCGGTGCGATTCGGAGTTTGAGAGGCTGGTGCAGGACTATCCGACTAACCCATGGGGATGCATCGGATGGGGCGATATGTATTTCCTTCGCAAGGAAGACGACTATGGCAAGGCAAAGGAGCTCTATCTGAAAGCCTTAGCTGTTGCGAAAGAGAGGTTCGACATCGACGCAGTACACGAAAGACTAGATGACATAGAACACCCAACCAGACCTCAACCGCCGGAAATGCCTTCCTAAGGTTAGTCTATTAGGTAGTGGTGTAAATCCAGCGGGAGGATACTGAGCGTATCGACAGGGACAGCCGCCATGTGGTTCTCTTCGGGTGTAAGCAATACAATCCGAGGGGGCAACCACGATGGCAGCTGCCAAGAGAAATGTATCACTGCGTGGGCAACCTGGGTCTCAGGATACCCAAGCTCAGGGAGGGAACGTTCTTTCCAAGCTTCCTGGAGCCCCGGCGAATGACGGAGAAGGCTATCCTGTCAGTAGTCCAGGAGGCGTACGTTCATGGGGTCAGCACTCGAAAGGTGGACGAACTCGTAAAGGCTCTGGGCTTGGACGGCCTTGACAAGAGCGAGGTCTCGCGGATTACCGCAGAAAGGAGATCAAGCGCCGCGCGGACGTAGTAGGCACTTTCCCTAACGCCGACTCAGCGCTCAGGCTTCTTGGAGCGGTGATGATAGAGCAAAACGATGAATGGATCGTACTGCGCAAGTATTTCAACCAGGAATCCATGGGCAAGCTGCTGCCGCCAGTCGATACAACTGTGGCGCTGCCTCCAGTGAAGTAGACCCTGGGTGAAGTCGAGGTGGTTGCTCCTAAGCAGGCAGAGCACGATCGTATGAGTCTCGCTCTACACAGCGCCGGCACCCACCGGCTGAGGCATTGCTGTCCGCGTTTCCGTATCTGACGCATAGGCAAACTGTACACACAAACCGACCGGAGGAGACTAGCGAGGATCGACTCCGAGGAGAATCGCAGAAGAGATTTACACCACTTGACAAGACGTGACTGCTGCTTCCTGCGATGGTGCACCAAAATGCCCTTGCGGAACTACTGCCCCTCGCTGTCACACATTGCATTATCGGCGTTTACATGGCATGATCATCGAGGAAAAGGTGGTTGCTGTATGCTCAAAAAGATCAATGCACTCTTTGGCGTGCAGGACATGACCGTGGGAAGGCCAATGTACGCCTTGCTGAGATTCTCC
>JAYFQW010000083.1 GCA_034926675.1 Clostridia bacterium
TATTCCACGTGAGAGGGCTCAGTACCTTTGGGAGGTATTGGAACATAGCGGTGTATTGATATCCAGTAGCTGGCCACAGGGCGTGGGACCCTCGGCCAAGACCTACTGGAAGAAAACTGGGATACTATATCGTAGCGTCAGAATAGGCCAACTGTGTGATTGACCTTGGCCGCCCGAGGCTGTATGCTATACACTAATCAAGTGAATATGTGAGGGGCTATGAAAGGGAGGTAGGAGGCGTGCTGCCCCAAGAGAGGGAGCGCCGTCGGGTGGGAGCGTTCCTGGGCAAGTGCTTCTGAAGTGCGCCCTTGAGCCTGAGGCCGAAACCGCTTAAGGTGAGAGTAGGCTTTCACGGGTGCGCCCGTTATTGCGCCTGCGCTGCAGCCCCACACGGGGAGCGGCGCCTGAGTTGCGGCAGCCGCCGCGCCGGGATCACGTGGATCGGCGCGTATGTGTGTTGGCAGCCGCGAGCAGAGTGGAACCGCGGTTTGAGCGCCGTCTCTGTATGGGGGCGGCGTTTTCGCATACCCAGATGCGAATTGCCCAGATACGAACTGCCTAGATACGAATTGGAGGTATACTCAGATGCTTGACGATATCGGGTCCTTCCTTGATGCGGCGATGGCGCGGGATCCCGCCGCCAGGAATCGCATAGAGGTGCTGGCGCTCTATCCAGGAGTGCACGCTCTCATATGGCATAAGCTGAGTCACTGGCTGTACAGGCACAGAGCGTTTTTCCTTGCCAGGCTTGTCTCGCAGATAGCGCGAGGCCTGACCGGAATCGAGATCCACCCAGGAGCAACGATCGGTCGGGGGGCTTTCATTGACCACGGGATGGGGGTCGTGATAGGCGAGACTGCCGAAATCGGTGAGGATGTCACTATCTATCAGGGCGTTACCCTTGGGGGCACAGGTAAGGAGATAGGCAAGCGCCACCCGACTATCGAGGATGGCGTTGTGGTGTCCGCCGGTGCGAGCGTGCTCGGCTCCATAACTGTTGGACGCAATTCGAAGATCGGAGCAGGGGCGGTGGTGATCAAGCCGGCGCCGCCATACTCTACTGTGGTTGGCGTTCCGGGCCGCGTGGTTGAACGCAGCGGCGACCAGCAGCAGCGCGATGCGGACTCGCGCGAGGCATGTGAGGCGACCATGAGCTGCAATCGGGGCGCCGACTATCACTACGCACACCGTGGCCGGGAAGCGGATCTGAATCACGGGGATCTGCCAGACCCGCTTGGACGTGCACTGGATCTGCTTGCCCTGAGAATCAAGACCCTCGAGGATGAGGTTGCGGTCCTTAGGAAGGCCAGGGCCGTCTCTGCTGGCGCCGTCTCTGGCGCCACGATCACCTCGATTTCGCCCATTGCATGCGATGCCAAGGAGGCGCAGCCACATGACTATTGCATCTAGCATTGCCGCAACGATAGGGCGCACCCCGATAGTGCGCCTCAATCGATTCGGAGGGACCTCTGGACGGGCCGAGATCCTCGCCAAGCTGGAGTCGTTCAACCCTGGAGGGAGTGTGAAGGATCGGATAGCCCTGGCGATGATCGATGACGCGGAGGCCCGGGGAGCGCTATCGCCCGGCGGCGTCATAATCGAGCCGACGTCTGGCAACACCGGAGTGGGGCTCGCCATGATCGCGGCAGCAAGAGGTTACAGGATCATCCTTACGATGCCTGATGCCATGAGCATCGAGCGGCGCTGTCTGCTTGCGGCCTATGGCGCTGAGATCGTGCTTACGCCCGGGGCGCTCGGCATGTCTGGGGCCGTCGCAAGGGCCCGAGAGCTCGCCGAGGAGCATGGAGACTGGTTCATGCCTTCGCAGTTTGAGAACCCAGTGAACCCGCAGACTCACGATGAGACGACTGCAGCCGAGATAGTCGCGGATCTGAGTGCAGGCCCCGAGCTCATGCTGGATGCATTCGTCGCTGGAGTAGGGACCGGTGGGACGATCACGGGAACTTCGCGGGCGCTCAGGCGCGTGAAACCTGAGCTTCTGGTGATCGGCGTCGAGCCTGCGGAATCAGCGGTGCTCTCAGGGAATCCGCCCGGACCCCACAGGATACAGGGCATAGGCGCCGGTTTCATACCGCCAGTGCTCGATGTCGCGCTAATCAGCGAGATCGTGACAGTGCGCTCGGATGATGCCTTCGCCGCTAGTAGGCGCCTGGCAAGGGAGGAAGGAATCCTCGCTGGCATCTCCTCAGGAGCCGTCGCGGCGGCTGCCCTCGGCATTGCGCGGCGCCTCGGCGAAGGCCAGCGGGTATTGGCGATTTTTCCCGACACCGGCGAGCGGTATCTCAGTGTTGAGGGCCTGTTCTGATCGTTTACGGGTTGTCCTCAATCTTGGCTCTTCGCCCTTTCGAGCGCCTCTTGGGCAGCCCGTGCGCCATCAGAATGCCGCCGACGCCAAGTGTCAGCCAGTAGGTGATGAGCCGCCACAGAGTCACGAAAACCCCGAGGGAGTTCAGCGGGACTATTGTGCTGAAGAGAGCTGCGAAACCAAGCTCAGCCGCACCGCTTGAGCCAGGGGTGGGGGCGTATGCTGAGGCAAGGTAGAACAGAATCGCAATCCCCATCACTTGCGCGTACGGCGCCCGCATGCCGAGGCCTGTTAGGAGTACGGCTGGAATCAGTATGGTGATGATCCAGCATGCGAAGCTAAGGCCCATCACGGCAGCCAGGGCGGGCTTGGCTGTGCGGATGAAGATGCTCAAGGACTCCCGAAACTCGTGAAGACCGTGGTTGATCCGCTGGAGGATGTCATCGACGGTTTCGGGTTTCAGGAAGCGTAGAGTGAACCTGTTCCTGAGCGCCGGAACGACTACGATGCTGATCTTCTCTGGGCGTGCGATCAGAAACAGGAAGAATGCGAATACGGCGAAGTAGAGAGACAGCCCCACCACAAGGGCGATGTCCATGCCCTTCGGCAGCCTCCACTGCACTTGCGAGACGATCATCCACCCGGGGATGATCAGCCCCAACATCATCCGCGCGAAGGCGTTCATGATGGTTTTCACGGCGATGACGGCCGACGACTGGCCAACGGTAATACCCTTATCCATAAGGAGATATGCCTGCACTGGCTCTCCACCCGAATCGAACGGGGTCACATTGGATACGAACGCACCGAGGATAGAAATCCGCATGCCCGACCAAATGCTGAGCCGTCCCCCAAGGGATCTCACAAGTATCACCATGCGCATGGAGTCGAACACCCAGTTCAACACCATGAGCCCAAGACAGATGCCAAGCATGATCGGGTTTACGCGGGCGAAGCTTGGCCACGCCTCTCGGCCGCCTGCCAAGCGCATCAGAATGAACAGGGCGAGCATGCTGAAGCCGACGGCCGCCGCTGCGCCGCGCTTCAGTTGGTTGGGGCGCTTAGAAGCGCCATCTCCACCCATTGGCGCCCTCCTTACGATAGCCGCGTTGAAATCCACGTTATTATACCATACGTGAATGGCATTCCGAAACGCACCTGTCGCCTGCGCTTGCCCCGTCGCCTGCATATTGGGCCTTCGCGACCCCTCCCGTCCACGCGGAGGTTCCCACATCCACGTGCAGAGGCACTGGTTTTGTGATACTGTTCATAACATAGAATGAGCTGCAACTTTGCTTCGGAGGATCTGATATGTCCAGTATATTCCACGTAATCGGCCCAATAATGATCGGGCCGTCATCCTCACACACCGCCGGGGCGGTTAGGCTGGGCCTTGCCGGTCGCGCGATAGCAGGGGCGCGGCCCACTCACGCAGTCCTAACTCTTCACGGCTCCTTCGCACAGACCTATCGCGGGCACGGCACCGATGTCGCGTTAGTTGCAGGCCTACTCGGCCTAGGGCCTGATGACGAACGCATACCCAATGCCTTTCACCTTGCGAGCGAATACGGCCTCGAAGTGCGCTTCGAATTCGCAGACCTTGGGGATGTCCACCCGAACACCGCGAAGATGGAGCTGACTGCGCCCGATGGCTCTGTTACGAGCATAATTGGCTCCTCAGTAGGAGGCGGCAGCATCGTCATCACAAGGATCAACCAGTTCGATGTGGAGTACCACGGCGAGTATAACGCGCTCATCGCCTCATACACAGACCAACCTGGCATAATCGCGAAGATCACATCCCTTCTTGCAGCGGAGAACGTGAACATCGCGACCATGCGCGTTTCCCGCGAGGCGCGGAATTCGCGGGCGATGGCAGTTGTTGAGCTCGACCAGCCGATATCCCCCGAGGCCCGTATGCTCATCACTCGGATACAAGGTGTGGATGGCGTGATGTCCCTGCCCCCGGTGGCGCTGGCGTAGTGAGGGCAGTTTATCTGGTGCGATTGGCTGACTGAGTCTTGAGGGTTCGGCGCTCCGGGCCTTTCAGAATGAGCGGGAGGTAAGACAGAATGATAGGAGCATCCCTACGGGAGCTAGTGGATGAGGCGACCCGGTTGGATGTCACTATAGGATCGGTCATCAGGGAACGTGAGGCTGCTGAGACAGGGATCTCAACCGCGGATGTGAACACCAAGATGAACCTTAACCTCGAAGCGATGCGAGAAGCCTCCTTCCGCGGGCTGGCAGGGGTCGTATCCCGTTCCGGCCTGACCGGCGGGGATGCCCGGAAGTCTGTGGAGGCGCGGCGCGCGGGGAAGCTCATTGGAGGAGAGCCCCTGGATACTGCGATCTCCATCTCCCTTGCCGTGGCCGAGGTGAACGCGGCTATGGGACGTATAGTAGCTGCTCCAACCGCAGGCTCGTGCGGGGTGCTTCCAGGAGTGATCCTCGCAGTGGGAGAGCGCATTGGAGCGGATAATGACAAGCTGATCGATGCTCTCTTCACTGCTGGAGGTGTGGGTTCGGTCATATCGCGCAACGCAACGCTGGCTGGCGCTGAAGGCGGATGCCAGGCTGAGTGCGGAGCGGCCTCAGCAATGGCCGCTGCCGCGGCCGTGCAGCTCGCTGGCGGATCTCCCGAGGCGTGCGCCAATGCCGCTGCGTTCGCCTTGAAAGGACTTCTAGGGCTGGTGTGCGATCCAGTTGGCGGCCTGGTGGAGGCGCCATGCATCAAGCGTAACGCGACGGCAGCGGCCGTCGCGCTGGCCTCAGCAGACATGGCCCTGGCAGGAATTGTGAGTGTAATCCCACCGGATGAGGTTATCGAGGCCATGGGCGCTGTGGGCAGGATGCTGCCTGAGTCATTGCGAGAGACCGCCCTGGGAGGGCTTGCCGCGACGCCTACCGGCAAGGCCCTCGCCAGGAAGATCGCATCGATGCCATGAAGTCGTTCACCATTCATACCTGCGGTAGAACCACTTCTTAACGGCGCCCACCATCAAGAGATAGGCGGCTATCATGGCCGTGAGCACTGCAAAGAATGCGCGCGGCAGCGGGGTGAAGCCAAAGAACCGGCCCAGAGGGGTATAGGGAATCGCGAAGCCGATGCACACGACTGCTATGGTTGACAGCGTCAACGCAAGGCTCGCTCTGCTGGTCCTCAGGCTGTGTCTGGAACGGATCATGTGGATCACTAGCGTCTGGGTGGCCAGAGACTCAAGGAACCAGCCGGTATGGAACAGCGAGGCATCAGCGTGGAATACGTGCAGCATCACCAGGTACGTCGTGATGTCGTACATGGAGCTGATTGGGCCGAATACCAGCATGAACTTCTTAATGAACCCGATATCCCATCGGCGCGGCTTTGCGATGTAGTCCTCGTCCACGCGGTCGGTGGGTATGGTGACCTGAGCGAAATCGTACAGGAGGTTGTTCAGGAGTATCTGCACTGGCAGCATGGGAAGGAACGGCACCATGAACAGAGCTGCCGGAACACTGAACATGTTGCCGAAGTTCGAGCTCGTGCCCATCATAATATACTTCATCGTGTTCGCGAAGGTCTTGCGGCCTTCAATGATTCCGGTCTCTAGGATGTGAAGCCCTTCCTCAAGGAGGATTATGTCTGCGGCCTCCTTGGCGACGTCCACTGCATTGTTTACAGAGATCCCCACATCCGCTGTTCTGAGTGAGGGCGCGTCATTGATGCCATCGCCCATGTAGCCAACCACATGGCCCGCCTTCTTCAGCAGCGTGATGATGCGGTTCTTCTGGTCAGGGCTGAGCCTTGCGCCGATGGTGGCCTCTTTGGCCCTGCGCGTCAGCTCTTCATCATCCATGGCATCAACTTCGTGCCCCATCAGCACGCCCTTCACCGAAAGCCCGACTCTTTCGCATATCCTTGCAGTCACGAGCTCATTGTCGCCGGTAAGGATCTTGATCTCTACTCCCAGATCCTCTGCTTGCTTAAGTGCTGCTGGGGCGCTCTCCTTGGGCGGGTCGATAAACGATACGTATCCCACGAAGGTGAGCCCTGTTTCATCGTGAACTGAGTACACATCGCGCCCATTTCCGATTGTCCTGTAGGCCACGGCAAGCGCGCGGTAGCCGTCTGCGGAGAGCTTGGCGAACTCGTCCATCGCAAGCGTTCTCAGTTCGCCAGTCATCTCCTGTGCGATTCCCCGTAGCTCAATACTGGTGCATGCAGATAGCACACCCTCTGGCGCGCCTTTGGTAATGAGCAGCCGGCCTCCATCCTTCGCCACGATTACCGACATGCGCCTGCGGGTGAAGTCGAACGGAATCTCGTCTACCTTCGTATAGATCCCAAGGTCCACTGCGCACTCGCCGCTGGCGCTGTGCGCAGCAATGGCCTGGTCCATGGGGTTTTTCATGCTTGCCTGGAATGATGCATTGACCGCCGCCAGCTCAAGGGTGCGGTGGCAATCTCGGCCTTCGGCACACACATGGGAGTGCAGCGCAAGGCGGCCCTCTGTGAGGGTCCCAGTCTTGTCGGTGCAGAGGATGTCCATGCTGCCGAGGTTCTGTATCGACTGCAGGTGCTTCACGATCACCTTGTTCCGAGCCATAGCGCGCGCCCCTGCCGACAGATTGATCGTGATGATCATCGGAAGCAACTCAGGGGTGATTCCCACTGACACTGCGACCGCGAAGAGAAGGGAGTCGAGAAGACCACGCTGCTTCGCCATGCTTGTTACGAATATGAACGCCACGAGAAAGCCTATAACGCGGATGAGCATCTTGGTGAAGCTGCTGATCCCGCGCTGAAACTCAGTTGGAGGCCTTTCTGCCGCGAGGCTCTTCGCTATGCGCCCGAACTCAGTGCGGCCGTTTGTTTCGACCACCAGAGCCTGTGAGTTCCCACTCACCACGTTGGTTCCGAAGAACACGACATGGTCCATGTCAGGCAATGCTCCAGGCTTGCGCGCGAAAGCGAACGGCGCTTTCTCCACAGGCGCAGATTCGCCTGTGAGCGCAGCCTGATCTAGGAAGAAGTCGCGAGCTGTGAGCACTCTGGCGTCGGCAGGTACGATGTCGCCGACGCCAAGCTGAATGATGTCGCCTGGAACCAGCTCCGCCATAGGGATTTCGACGAGCTTGCCATCTCGCAGCACCGTCGAGGTCACGGCGACCTGCTGAGCCAGTTTCTGGGCGGTCTTCTCCGACGAGTACTCCTGCACGAACTCCAGAATCGCGCTTGTGAGCACCATGAGAGCTATCATGATTGCCCCTGGCGTCTCTCCGAAGAAGGCCGACACAACCCCTGCTGCAATGAGTATCAGGCTCAAGGGGCTTATCAGGAGACGCAGAAACGACATGATAGGCGAACGAGTCCTTTTGTGGACCAGTTCGTTCCTTCCATGTTGTGCGAGACGCTCCTCGGCTTCCTCCGTTGTAAGACCATTGGGGCTCGATGACAGCCGCTCCATCAACTCCTGAAGCGGCAAGTTGAGCTGGGCGCTGCGCCCAGGCCTGGCGGTTGCGTTCGTGTCGAGCGACATGAACATACAAACGCGCCTCCCCTCTTGCCGGGGAGGCGCAATCAGCATGCGCGAAAAATCAACGCAGCCTAGTAGGCAACGCTCCTCCACCGGCTATTCTGATGTGGATCACGGTGTTACGTCTACTACTAGGGCCGTCGGTATCCATAGACACGGTTCACCTCACGCCATTAGAATATGCCTGCGGGATACGGCTGTCAACCTCGGAAGCAAATGTGTTTTCAGGGACGTAGCGGGCCTTTAGGCATACCCTGGTGCGCAGTCGGGTCGGATGTGAGCACCCCTTTGCCACGCGAGTCGCTCCAGCTTGTCGCGTGGCAAAGGGGCGCCGTGCGCTAACGTACGATTCTGGTTCCGGCCCTACCCTCAATTGCGTCCACTGCAGTTGCGAGCGAGGCTATCACGGCGAACTCCCCGCCCTGGCCAACGAAACGCCTGCAGGCTTCCATCTTCGGCCCCATGCTTCCAGCCTGGAAGTGGCCTTCCTGCTGGTAGCGGGCAAGCTCCTCCATAGTGATCACGTCGAGATCGATTTGGTTCGCGGTCTTGTAGTTCAGAGCGACTTTGGCCACATCAGTGAGGATAAGAAACACGTCCGCGCGGACATCGTGGGCAAGCCTCTCGCCCCCGAGGTCCTTATCGATCACGGCCTCAACACCTTCGTAGTGGCCGTCACGCTCACAAACGGGGATGCCCCCTCCGCCGTTGGCTATCACGACTGCGCCCGACTGAACCAGGGAGAGGATGGCATCGCGTTCCACCATCCGCACTGGATCAGGCGATGGAACAACACGTCTCCACCCGCGACCTGCGTCATCGATCCATGCCTCATCGGTTTCGTCCATGCGTCTCCTGGCGTGTTCCGCTGTGTAGAAGGGGCCCACTGGTTTGGAGGGGCTCCCGAATGCTGGGTCATTGGCGCTGACCACCATCTGGGTAACGATTGTGACCACTGACTTGCGGATGCCTCTCTCCGCGAGCCTCCTTCCGAGGCACTGCTGCAGCATGTAGCCGATCTGGCCCTGAGATTCCGCGCCACACACATCGAGAGGCATTGCAGGAACCTGGCCGCTCCCGGCTGCGTTTTGAATCAATATTGCGCCAACCTGGGGGCCGTTGCCGTGAGTGACCACGACTCGGTGGCCCCTTGACGATAGCTCTGCGATTTGGACCGCCGTCTGGTCCACATTGAGAAGCTGTTCCTGGATGGCGCCCTTCTGACCGGGCTGCAGAATCGCGTTTCCGCCCAGGGCGATTACGATGGTCTTCACGCCGTCCAACTCGAACACTCCAATCTCGGCCTTATGTTCAGCATAGCTGCGAGCGCTGGTACACTACATCGCCCATGGCGATAGTGGCATCAACAGTGAGGCTCCCGCTCTCCAGTATCACGATGTCCGCATCCATGCCAGCCCGCAGCTCGCCTTTTCGCCCAGCGAGTCCGATCTGCCTTGCCGGCGTTGTGGAGGCCATCGCGATTGCCTCGGGGAGGGTAGCCACTCCCATCCGCACTACGTTTCTCACTGCGGCGTCCATGGTAAGGGTGCTTCCTGCTAACGACCCTGATTCGAGCCTGGCTGCGCCGGCAGATACGATGACGTGCTGCCCTCCCAGTTCGTAGTCGCCATCCGCGAGTCCAGCGGCACGCATCGCATCGGTTATGAGGCAGACGCCTGTGGAGCGTTTCATCCTTGCCGCCAGCTGCATTGCCCCAGGATGGACGTGGATCCCGTCTGCAATCATCTCGCAGGTTAGATCGTCGAGAACAAGGGCTGCGCCCACCAGGCCGGGTTCTCTGTGGTGCAATCCTCTCATGCCATTGTACATGTGCGTGACGTGACGGAGCCCAGAGGCCACTCCCGCCTGCATTTGGGCATAGGCGGCATCCGAATGCCCTGCGGATGCAAGCACACCCTTGGAGGCCAGGACCTCGATTATGCTGAGTGCGCCGTCGATCTCGGGCGCCACGGTCATTGCCAGAATGTGGCCTCCGCCTGCTCGAAGGAGCTTCTCAAGAACGGCTGGATCAGGCGGGATTATTCCGCCTTCAGGCTGCGCCCCCTTATGGCATGGGTTCAGGAAAGGACCTTCGACGTTGATGCCAAGTATGTACGCGCCGTGGATGGTCGTCTTCGCCGATGCCGATGCTGATGCTGATGATGACGCCGATGCTGACGCTGATGTCGATGCTGACGCTGATGTCGATGCCGACGCCTCAGGGCCGACCGCCCGTGGCTTGCACGCCTCCCGCGACGCCGCGTTGCATGCCTCGAGCATCAGCTCCAGAGGGCATGACATCACGGTAGGAAGGAACCCGGTCACGCCATGAGAGGCGCCGAAGGCCGCCATTCTATGCAGGGCCTCGGCGGCAGCATCCATTGTGTCGGCGCCGCTGCCGCCGTGAACGTGCATATCTATGAAGCCGGGCGCGACTATGCGGCCGGCAGCATCGATCACTGCATCGACCGCCTCTCCGCGCAAAGCGCTGCTCAGCCCCACCTTTGTTATCCGACTTCCACATAGAAGCACGGCGCCATCATCTAGGTTGGCGCCGGAGGCAATCACCTTACCATGAATGATGAGTAATCGCTTTTCCACTGGAATCGTTTCCTCCTGTTTCATGTTGCACAATATCGATGCCTAGTTCGGCACGGTTCCATGCCGTTCCTGCAGCGCTGCCGGGCCGCGGCGCGCCGAGGGAACACAATCCACCCTCGATCAGTCTAGAGGTGAGAGAGGGATTGCCGCCGATATGTTGAATACTCACAACCCGACCGAACCAAGACCCGCCCCGAAGAGGATTTCGCTGGCGCACCGGTGGGAAAGAGCAGGTGTAGATATGTTTAGATACCGCATACACCTAAAGGGTGTAGCTGCGATAGTTGCTGCCTCGCTTCTGACCATCATCCTTGCTTCATGGGCGGCAGCCGCTCCCATCGGCCAGATGACCGGAAAGTCAGTGGGCGCCCTGAAGCTCAAGGACATAAATGGCAAGGTAATCGACACAGGCCGGGATCCAGCTCCCGTAGTCCTCTTGGACTTCTGGCAGACCACATGCTCTCCGTGCCATAGCCTTGCTCCGCACCTACAGGCGCTCTACGCCAAGTATGCCTCCAAAGGCCTGCTTGTTGTGGGAGTGTCGTTGGGAGACACTGTCTCGAAGGTTCGCGACTACGCGAAAGGGAAAGGCCTGACCTACAGCATGGTAGTGGATTACGGCACTCTCGCGAACAGCTTTGGGGTTAGGTTCACCCCAACCGTGGTGATCATCGATAGGGGAGGCGTCGTTCGCCTCGTTCAGGAGGGCTTCGGCGACGGACTCGGCATTGAGGCTGCCATCGAGAAGGTCGTGCGGGACCTTCTCGCAGTGAAATGAGCGCCGCCGGGCGCGGATTCGCGCGATTTGGACGTCTTGAGACGCCGACGTACGTCCTGATAACCCTGGTGGGTATTGCTCTCCTAGCAATCGGGGCGCGCGCTGGCGATTTCGGTGTGATACTCCTGAACGCAAGGATACTATGCCTTTCGTGCATAGGGATAGAGTGAGCGGGCGAATGGCGAAGAGAGTAGATTCAATCAGAGGATCAGTGCAGATTGGGGCGGCAATCCTCACGAACTCCTACTTCCTGAGGTTCATGAAGTTCTGCCCCACGCCTGGTCTCAATTGCTATGCGTGCCCTCTGGCGTCGTTCGCGTGCCCGCTGGGGTCACTTCAGCGGTTCCTCGTGATCCGGCGTATTCCCTATGCGATGCTGGGTTTCTTCGCCGCAGTGGGCGCGGCTGTGGGGCGTGCCTCGTGCGGCTGGCTGTGCCCGTTTGGGCTCATCCAGGATTGCCTTGCGAAGCTGGGGCCGAGGAGGAAGCTCGCACGGACCCAGAGATACGGGTGGCTCAGGTATGTGTTCCTCATCGGGGTGGCAGGGGCAGGCACGTATGTCGCTGCCGCTCCGCTGTTCTGTAGGATCTGCCCGGCCGGCACTATGGAAGCAGGAATCCCGTGGGTCACTTCGAACGCCCAGATTCGAATGCTCATAGGACCCAAGTTCTGGATGAAGATCAGCATGTTGGCCGCGCTCATCTGGGCGGCCACCCGGATTAAGCGTCCATTCTGTCGGTTCATCTGCCCTCTGGGGGCGGTATATTCGCCTTTCAACCGGATCAGCGCCATGCAGTTGCAGGTTGACGGGTCTCTCTGCAACCACTGCGGCGCATGCAAGAACATCTGTCCAGTCGACCTCGAGGTGTACAGGGACCCGAATTCGGATGCGTGCATAAGGTGCCTGAACTGCACACGGTGTCCAGCGGTGTCAGTGGCATGGAACCGAGGGGCAGGGCTCGTGCGCGAACCGGATGTCGCTGCCCATTGCGAGTAGGATTCCACTGCATGCTGCATGTTCGCATGTATGCTGCATGTTCGCGGCCGCACTATCTCCTCACACTCCTCAGGATATGCCCCTCTTACCGAATACCCTGTGCTACGCAAGCGAACAATACTCCTGATCTCGTAGAAGAAGGAGTGGTGAGGTTGGGCAGGCTCAAAGTGGGGGTAATCGGAACAGGAATGGCTTTCGAGCGTCTGCACTACCCGGCATACAACCAGCTCAAAGATGTTTATGAAATCGCTGCCCTGTGTGACCTCGACGCGGAGAAGGTCAAAGGCTGGGGCAGGCGGCTGGGGCTCGCAGATAACGACATCTACACCGACTGGCACAAGATGATCGAAAGAGACGACCTCGATGTGGTTGACATCATAGTTCCCATTGGCCAGAACCAGGAGATCACTGAGGCTGCGGCCAGACGGCTCGCGGGTCAGCACAAGGGGATCATATGCGAGAAACCCCTCGCGCCAACGTTCACGAAGGCTCTGGAAGCGCGGGAGCTTGCTCAGAGGTTTCGCGTGCCGATCATGATCGCAGAGAACTACAGGTACAACGAGGAGACGAACATCATCCGCGACTTGGTGAAATCGGGACGGATAGGCGATGTGGTGTACTTCACCTACAACAGGTCGCTGGATTTCCCGTCTGAGATGCGGAAGAACGACTTCTCCGCAGCAGAGTGGAGGCAGCACCCGGAATTCCCCGGAGGCGCGGTCACCGACAGTGCTGTTCACGATGTGGCAGCGATGAGGCATATCTTTGGCGCCATTGATGAACTCCACGCCTTCGGAAGGCCGCAGGATGCGGATTTCTCCCCCTACAGCGCCATCGTGGTCAACATGCTTTTCAAGAGCGGATTGGTGGGGCAGTTCAGCTTCTACTGCGCTGGGAGTGAGGCCCACCGGCCCCTTGCCGGATTTCGCATCTATGGCTCGCTGGGCATGATCTACCTGGAGAGCCAGGAGTGCGGAGTGATCAGCATAGCCAGTAACGACGGGCGCCAGGAGCGGATACCGTACGATCCCCAGAGGGGCTACTACAACGAACTGCTCAACTTCGCTAATGCCCTCTTCGAGCGGGAGCCGATAAGCGTTCCGCCGGAGATGGAGTATGGAGATCTCAAGACCGTGCAGGACATCCTGAAATCGATCCAGCAGCGGAGGGCAGTATCAGGAGACAAGACTGCCGACTACACTCCTGACTACGCTCAGCCAGCTCCAGTGCAAAGCGAGTACATGCAGTAAACATGGCGGCGGGGGCCGCGAGCCTCCTGCGCTGCCCGGGTTGCCTGGGTTACCAGGGCTGCTGCACTTCCCGCATTGCTGCGTTTCCTGCGCTGCCTGCGCTGCCTGCGCGATCTGGCGCGCTCTCGGCCCCTTGTGCTGCATCTGCGCCACATTGGGCGCTTTGGCGTTTTCAACCCCATCGGCGCTCCAGGGCGCCCAGAGTCTTGGCACTCCGGCTGCTGGGGCGCCAAGAGCTTTGGCGCCTCGGCCTTTGGGGTGCCGGGATGTAGGACATCTCCGCGCTATCGCAGGGACTCACCTGAAAATGTCAGGCGCGTCAGGATTCAGCCTCACCACAGTCCATGCTGTATGGTCAACGACTGCACTTCCGACCTGGGTCGATGCTTCGATGAGGACCATGCCTCGCGACTCGCCGAGGGAAGACAGGGGTATTGCTATCTCAAGCCCTGCATCTGTGTAGCGAGCTGCAATGTGGATCCGTGATGTGATGCTTGTTGTGGCCTGAGCCGTGATGCCGGTCTTCTTTCCCCCTGCGGTAGTCGCCGTGGCCCGAGTCACGTTCCCAGGGCCCACGGATGCGTCGATCATCGTCCTGTGCAGGTCGAAGTTGGAGATTGTCACGGTGTACACTACTGAGTTGGATACTCTTCCTCTGGCCTTGAGCAGGATGTAGAGGTTGCTTTCTCCAACTGCGCACGAGATAGACCTGAGATCCGCGCTGACGTCCATGAGTCGCGTGATGGTATCGTAGATCGGGTCATAGACGACCGCGGGTGTATCCTGCCAGAATCCGCGTCTGTCCTTCGCCTGCTCCGCCCAATCCGGCATAGAGGGCGCTATTGGCGAGGCGATGGAGAGGAAGAGCTCATTTGTTCTCACGAAACTCAGCATGTAGAGGCGCATCAGAAGAAACTGAGTGTGATACTGGCCTATCGCTGCGTTCTTCGTATGTTCTTCCGTTTTGCTCAGTGGCATGTAGATCCACTCACCGGGCAACCTCGACAGGGTCGCTGGAGGGTCCAGCGCCCAGCCAGGATGCCACCCGCGGGGCAAGGGCCAGTCGCCCCGGTGAACCAGGTATCCGTACACCTGCGGATTGCTGGTGAGTGCGTTTTCCGCCCGAAGGCGCCCAAGCGCGTAGGAGACGATTGCGAATGTGCTCCAGTGGTCCGGGTGTGCGTCATGGGGATTCGGGATGAATATATGAGAAGGCTGGAAGTCCCTGATGATCTGTGCCACATCCTCCGCCAAAGAGGCGCCGCAATAGGGTGCGCCAGGTCTGTAGCTGTTGGCGTAGGGGCTTCTGTTCGCCCTTGTGTAGCGAGACGTGTACAGGTGGGAGTAGTCCCATCGATCAGTCCACATCTTGGAGAGGCCGCGATCTGGATACCCAAGATATTCTATGTTAGTGGGTGCAAGGCCGAGCATGCCCAGGGCTGAAGCTGTCTCCCTCTGCCTTGTGTATCCCAAGGCCATGAACTGTGCCTTTGATGGCAGGAGCTTCTTGCTGTGCCCCTCTGCTGCGGCCCTGAACCCATCTCCATTTGTGATCAGAACAACCTTGACACTGCCCCCTGAATCGAGGGTGTGCATTATCACCCCTGCGCACCCCATGGTCTCATCATCGGAATGGGGTGCGAACACCAGTGCAGAGCTTATCGAGGAATACGTGAGCCACGGAGGCGCGACCCTATCCGGGGCGAATCGCGGAAGCGATGGGCAACCCGAGAAACGAAACGCAATCCAAATGAGGAGGATGATGGTAGTCGCGCGCTTGAGGGCCTGCTTCAGTCGGCTCAGCCGTAGGTCGACGGCATTGCGGCCATCTCGCTCATCTGCCATGGATTTCCCTCCTTGCCGTTGTGCCCCTGCTATCGGCTGATATCAGTATTGTATCGCCCAGAGCCCCCTGAGGGAAGCAACAGGGCGAAAAGGGTGCGTGTGGAGTTCGTGGCAAGGTAGTCGATAGGCGTCTAAAGGAGAACACAGATAGCGACCACGAGTTGCACTGCATGATACCGACTCCAGGCGCCCGGCGCCGGGGAAAGCGCTGAGTTTCTCAATAATGAGCGTAGGCCCGCCTCAAACACCTCAGTTTTGAGCAATTGACGCGGCGAGATTCCCATTAATGAGAATTGGGGGGCGTGACGCAGGAGCCAACACTCTGGCGGCTGTCTGCGCCAGGCGGGGATTTCCTTCCACTCCTGCTATGGGCGCTGCGATCTTCGAGGCATGCTCGTGGGGCTTTCCCTCCAGGCGCCCGGCACCGGGGAAAGCGCCGAGTTTCTCAATAATGAGCGTAGGCCCGCCTCAAACGCCTC
>JAYFQW010000084.1 GCA_034926675.1 Clostridia bacterium
CTGCGCCTGCTCCTGCCGGCGGGCCTTCCGAACCTCGTACACTATGTCGTTTCCGGAGTGCAAGGTTACGATTGTCGTTTCGCCCTCGACCGCCTTCACTCTCCGGCCGAGCGCGTCGTACTGGTAATTCGCCGCAGTCGCTCCGCTCACCTTCGCCGCGTTCATCAGGCGCTGGGCGCTGTACTCGTAGTTGATCGTCGCCGCCCCGTCGGTCTTGGAGATCAACTGCCCATATGGCCCCCAGGCGTAGGTTGCCGCTCCCCTGGTCCACAGGTAGTTGCCGGGCAAGTACTGGTATTGCACGGTCCCGGAATCGGACCAGATCTCGGCTTTTCTGTTGCCTGCCCCATCGTACTGGTAAGCGACAGTGGCTATCCCGGCGGGCTTCGGAACCTGGGCGAAAGTCAGCCTGCTGATCCAGTCGTATCCGTAGTTAAGCTCGAACGGCGAGCCCCCGTTAGCTCCGGATATGGAGGATATGTTCCCTTGAGACGCGTATGAGTAGGCGAGCTGCAGCATGTTCTCGAAAGGCTGCTGCTTTGCGACGGTTATGGATTTCAGCCTGCCCTGGGCGTCGGCCGCGTAGGCGCTGTTCACCCCGTTCACCGCCGTCGCGCCCGTGAGAAACCCGTTGGCGTCGTATGCGAATCCCTTCTGAGCGGGCTGCCCTTCAGGCCCGAAGTAGCCGGGGATCCTGACCAACCGGTTGCGGTTGTCGTACTCGAAGTCGAAGGTCGCGCCACTGGGGTAGGTCATCCGGATGCGGTTGCCGGCGTTGTCGTAGGCATAGCCAAGGGAGTACGACGCGCCGTCGATGGTCCAGGTCTCGCTTGTGAGCCACCCGCGCAGGTTGTACGCGGCGGCCGTCCTGTTCTGAAGCGTCCCGCTTTTGTAGAGCTCACCCCGTGTTATGCGGCCGTCGTGGTCATAGAAGAGCCTGGAACTCATCGGGGCGGCGGGATCGCTGTAGACCGCGGTCTTCATGCGGCCAAACTCATCGTAGACAAACGAGATCGCGTACGGCTTGCCCGGATCCTCGGCGATCTTGAGACCCCGGCTGTCGTACCTGTATTCGTGTTTGGGCTCGGGGCTTCCATCTCCGGGCAGAGTCATCGCGGTCGGCGCGTCAAGATGCAGCCCGTATTCGTACGACGTCTTGTCCCAAGCATTCCCTTGAGTATACACCCAGCTGGCCACTGGCCTATCCAGCGCGTCGTACTCGTAACACGACACGGCCCAATCGTTCGGCCCCGGCCCTGTCTGAGCCGCGCTCCAGATCAGCCTGCCTGATATGTCGTACCCCCGGTAGGCCGGATGCTCAGGCTCCGACGCCTTCCTAGTCGCGCTCTCCTTCTCCCACCTGACGGCGCTTGCGTACCCCGCTGCGTATCCAGTCCCCAATGGAAACGCGGGCAGGCATAACGAAGGTGGAAGAGGCCCGGCGCTGACGTTCCATGATTCGGAGAACGCTCGGTCATACTCGCTTACGTTCGCTTCCCTGGGGTAGTAGGTCCTTATCCTCCGCCCAAACGCGTCGTACTCGTATTTGGTCTCGTGGGCTATGCTGAAAGCGTCGTATTCGCGAGCTGTGCGTCCCAATGAGTCGTACCGGACGTGGGCAACCTGCCTCCATGAACCAGAGGTTTCCTCTTGCTCCGCAAGCACAAACCGCCCCAGGCCGTCATAGGTCTCCCTCGTCTTGTGACCAAGCTCATCGCTGATAGCAATGATGAAATTCTGATCGTCGTAGACGCGGCTGTACGTTGGCCGCACATAGCCGCCGGTTTGGCTCTGCGCGGGCCTTTCCGCAGTCAGAAGCCGACCGATCACATCGTACGTAAAGCAGCTGTGCGACGCACCGGCCGATGAGTCGCCCACGGTGTACTTGTTATACTCGATCACCCTTCCATACCCGTCGTACCTTGCCTCCGTCCTAACCACGCTCTGCGCCCCGTTCGCGTTGCGAACGGGCGTGTCAATGAAGGTCGGGAATAGACGCCAGGCATCGTCGTACCGATAGGTTGTTACGGACTCTTCTCCTGAGCTCCCGAAGCTCAGGATTGAACTGCGAATCGGAAGGGACTTGTAGGTCTGGTCGTACTGCAGCGCTTGTTTGGATATCTCAGCCGCGTTCTTGGGCGCCCATGCCGGCCCCGGACCTATCGCAGAAGCCGACACCGTCCAGATGGGCGAGTAAACCACTGCCACCTTGACGTCGTACCGCTTCGGCGTCGACGACAGGGTTATGTTCCATGTATCCGAGCTTGTTTGCGGCAAACCCCAGTGCGACTTGCCGCCGTAGTAGGTCCAGGCGCTAGTGCCCAGTTCTCTGTAGTATATTTGGTACTTCGCCACATCGAAAAGCAGCTTGACAGACCATCCGATTCTGAGAGTCACGCTTGTTGCGGCCCCCGCCGGCGACCATATCCAGAAGCTGCGCTCCGGTATTTCCGAACTTACAATGTCCGCTGTATATGTAGTCGCGCCGCCCGTGGAAGGCTGCGCCATGTATGTCCACTGTTCTTCGACCGCCTTTTTGTCCGAGTCGAGCTTGTTTTCGAGGACTCTCGCAGCCCTAGATCCGTCGGGAGCGGTCGTCTCCTCGGCGCGCATAGTCAGCAGGGCGTACTTATCGTCGTACCAGCTTTCGGTTTTTCTTCCTGCCGGGTCGATCGTCGTGACGAGGTTGCCGCGACCGTCCCACGTGTACTTGGTGGTCTCTTGACGAGAAGGCGAGATCCCCACCTTGATAGTCTTGACGTCCCGCATTGGCAGCTTCCCGTCGTCCCCCACGTAGCTGTACGCGGTCGTAACTACTTCAGTCTGATTGCGATCAGAACCGCTCTGGATCCCCGTGGCGCTATGCGAAGCGGGTCTGTGTTTCTTGTCGAACCGCCACGACTCCGACGCCGGCGCAACGCCTGCTTCAGCGCCGTGCCTTTTGGGCGTTCGGGTGCATCCATAGCTTGCGCTCGACGTATCCCATGGTTGGTATGTGAACTCGACTTCGCCGTTCTGTTCAATCGGGTGGGTCAACAACCCCGCCCCGTCCACAACGGTGGTGGGCACTTCGTCCCAGCGTCTCGTGACCCGGAAGTATCCCAGGTCTGATGGGTCGTTTCGGGATGGATCATCGTTCGTCAAGTCCCTATGAGCCTCTGCGTACTGGAACATCGTCGCCGCAGAGGAACATGTGTTGCCCTGATGGCATATGCTCGTTAGGCTGATGTAGTCGAATCCCATGGGGCTCCCGGTCATCCCGTCTACGTACGGAGTAAACGTGGTCCCCCGCACAGAATAGCCGTACGATGTCGGCCTTCCGGCAGGGGGCGTCGCCGTAACGAGCTTCTTTCTGCCGCTGTGGTTCGCGTCGGCAGTCTCCAGTGCATAAGTCCATGTCAATACCTGAGACGCATCGCCGGGGTTCACGGTTACGACGACCCGGTTGACCTCGTACGAAAAGAGAATCTGACGGCCCACGGTGTCGACTGCCCTAACGATTCGGGCAAGCCCGCCCGACGGAACCTCACATTGGAACTTGATCTCGTTGCCGAAACGATCTCTGGTGCACAGAAGCCTTCCATCGGAGCCGAACAGCCACTTGACTCCATCCTTGCGCCTGAGCCTGTACTCCGATTTGGCGCCGTCAAGGGAGCTGACATAGGATTTGTCAGCGCTGAACGTCATGTCCTGCACATCGTAATCGACCAGGTAGTAGCCTACATCGTCGTAATATCCCCCGCCTATCTTGTAGACTCCGCCGTCGTCCATGTGGAGGAATTTCTGTCCATCAGTGAACTCTATCGTAGGAAATGCAAAGCGCCATCCCACTCCGAGGCCGAAACGCCTGTCGAAGTAGGTGTTGGGGATCTTCTCTCCCCATACCTTCGTTACGTGGCAATCATCCTCTGTTTCGACGTACTTGGCGTGCACTCGAGGAAGATCGAAGCCTGCAAGCCCACTGTTGTATACCCGAGTCAGGCTGAAGTCGAGGCCTCCCCGCCCGGGAAGCGTGAAATCCGTGTGACGGACTGTCAGCGCACCAGACGAGGGGTCGACCGTCTCCACAAAGCCGTCGAAATACGCCTTGAAAGGAGATACTCTGCTCGTTCCGTAAAGTACGCTGGGATCGATTATGGACGATGTTGAGCCCGACGCTGTGGCGCCGACATCGCCGTACCGAGGGAAAGCAGAGGTTGCAACCGTTGCCGGCCTTGCCAACGTCCTGGCCTGCAGACTTGACGGAGGAACGAGGGGCAGGAGTTCTACCGGGAACTTGCGCAGCGTCCATGGTTCAGAGAGAGGTTGAAGATCGGCCGCAGACCGCTTTAGGACTGGTATGAGTTGCTCTAGATCAGTCATCTCCGCCGCCGGATCGTCATCAGATGCTATCTCAAGTACGAACATCGCGTTGATCAGAGTTTCCTCATCTCCGGCGATGCCAAACGCCCGGTCCAGGGCGTAGGAGGGCAACCCATACACGCTCGCTAGGGTCTGGCCGACCGCCGTCTGTGCCTGGCGCGACGAAGCTTTCGTGTTTCCCTCGGACACGAGCTTGTTCGCCTGATCCCTGTGGGCCAGAGCAGTCGCGATCCGGTCCCAGCTGCCCGCCTCCCTGTAGATGCTAGAGAGCCAGGCGGGGTCTATGTGGCTGCGAACCCCAAGCTTGTATGCCTCTATTGCCTCCAGAGGGGTTATGCCGCTTCCGTGGGCAAGTTCAGCAAAATCATCCGTTCCAATGGTTATGGGCGCGTGGGGGTACAGCGACTCAAGGTAGGAAGCTATGTCGGGCCATCCCATCCCTGACGTTCGGAGGGGTTGTACCTCCTTTTCGTCCAGCCCGTAATCGGTTTTCATGTACCTTATCCAGACGGCGTCCGAGGCGCCTAGGGGAGGGGCCGCTGCGCTGCAGCAGACTGCAAAGCCCCACAGAATGAGAGACGACGCTATGGCTAGGGAAACCATAAGCTTCGTGTTTCGCCTTCTTAGCATGCTAACCACTCCCTTTCTAATTCTGGCTCACTATTCTGGGGGTCAGGAGGATTACGATTTCGGTTAGCTTGCCCTGCCTGTTTTCCGAACCGAATAGCGGACCGATCAGGGGAATCGCTGACAGTATGGGGAGCTTCGAGCGCGTTCCGCTGGATTCGTCCCGTATTAGTCCCCCAATCACAAGCGTCTCTCCGTCCCGGAGCCTCACTGTGGTCTGCACCTCTCGTGTGCTCATCACAGGATAGCCCTCACGGGAAAACCCGGTCACCGCGCTTATTCGAGGGTTTAGGGAGACAACGATGCCTCCATCAGAATCAAGTCTGGGCGTAATCTCTAGCTGAACGCCTGAATCGATGTACTGCAGCTGCTGCCACACGCTTCCGCCGCTGTCTTGGGTGATCACAATCGTGTACCGGTCTCCGGTCACTATCCTTGCGGTTCTGTTCTCAAGCGTCGTGATGCTCGGCCTTGCGAGGACTTTCGCTTTGCCTGAACTCTCGAGCATTCTCACATGTGTTACAATTTGCAGGGAAGTCCTGAGCCATGGCCTCGCCTTGAACACGTCCCCTAAGTCCGGGGGCGTGGCGCCCGAAGGCAGGTCCGTCTCTTTGAACGAGAGAGTGAACACCGGCTGGCCTTGACCGCCCTGCCAGTCGATGCCCACGGAGCCTATGTCGTCGGAGGACACCTCTACGATCTCGACGTCGAACGAGAGCAAAGCAGGAACACGATCCAGGTCTCTGACAGCGTCTACAATCAGATCTGCATCCTCTGCAGGCGCGCTCACGGCGATTGCGTTCGAGGTCCTCACAGTCGTCAGCCTGGCCAGTGGGAACTGGCCCTGCAACGACATCGCAGTCTCGGCCGCATCCGCGTATGAAAGTCGGACCAACCTGAACGCCTGGTTCTGCGCTCGGCTCTGCGATGGGTTCCTCAAGTACCCGTCGAGCGTCGCCCTAACCGCGTTCACCTGACTCGAGGGGCCGCGGACCACTACCGCCTTCAGCTCGCGGAAGGGTTCCACCTCGATATCCCTCCCCATCGCTTCTATCAGCGGGATGATTGATTGAAACTCCCAGGCGGACACATCGAAGACCTGCATTGTAGTCTGTTCTGGAGCGGCGGCAGGCGCGGCGTAGTAGCCACGGGCGCTCATGACGATGTACAGGTCTCCTTCGACCGTTGCCTGGGCTGCGGCTGCCCTAGCTATCGTATCTAGCGCGCGTTCGAATGGGACGTCGGAAAGGCAAACAGTAACCTTGGCGCTGATAGCGTCGTCGATCACGATGTCCACGCCGGCTGACGACGCGAGCCTAGAGATCACCGATTTGGCGTCCTCACATACCGCGTTAATTGAAACGAGGGGTGAATGAGATTCCGAGGCCGGGCTGGATGCATAGATCAAAGGAGGGAAGGCGCAAACCGCACAGAAGAACGCCAGCAGCGCCGCAAGAACGGGCCGCGGACCGGGCACAGATGCTTGAGACTCAAGGCGGCCAGATTCGAAGTTGCCGCAAGATACCTCATAGTCGTTCGACCAAATTCGAGTTTGCATTGGCTGCGCTTGTTGAATCAGCAAATTGATATGGCAGAAGAGGTATGCCGGAGGGCGCGGCACGTTGCTCCCACTGTCGGGGCCCATTAGCGTGCTGATGATTGTGGTGGGCATCAGCTTCTTGATAGCTCTAGCACGCGGAAATGTCGAGTATAGGTGAGAGTGACGGAAGGACGGCAGATCGCATGTTGACTTTCCGCGGGGGGAGGCGTATCATGATCCATGACTGACTGGTCAGTCACAAGGTCGAGAAGGAGTAGACGTACATGGATTGGCTGGCACGGACCATTAGGAAGCACCCGATACTGACTATCGCGCTTACCGTGGCATTGACACTAGTCTTCATCTACGGAGCGACGCGGATTCGTGTCAGCTCTGGGCAACGCGAGTTCTTCCCGAAGTCGGATCCGACGGTTCAGGCCTTGGAGCGCGTCGACGAGGCATTCGGAGGATCGGATTACGTGATGATAGCGATGCCGTCGTCCCTTGTATTTACGGTGGATGGAGTTCGTGCTTTGGACGATCTCACAGTCGCTCTAGCGGAACTCGACGGAGTGAACTCGGTGCGGTCTATCACGAACATGGTCGAAATGCGTGAGACTGAGTTCGGAATTGAGGCAGTCCGCATACTTGAGGCGCCGCTCAATACTCAGGCAGAGGCGGATGCATTTCGCGCTCGACTGACCTCCAACAAGCAGATCTCGTCGGTCATGGCATCCGGCAATGGAGAGTACATCCTCACCCTGGTCCAGCTGGCCAGAGGGGTTGAAAGCGGACGCATAGCCAAGGCCGTGCTGCAGACGACTCGGGAGATGGCGCCAGGGCTGAAGGCGCGATACGCCGGAGCGCCTGTACTAACTGTTGCATCAGATGACTACCTCAAATCCGACATGACGCGGCTGTTTCCGATCTCAGGAATAGTCATCCTGCTGACCCTGATCGCGAGCTTCAGACGGGTCGACGGGGTGGTGCTTCCCCTGCTTACAGTGCTTGCAGGCACTGTATGGACCTTGGGCCTAATGGGGTTCGTGCATGTTCCGCTCACGCAGATCACAGCGGTTCTCCCGGTGGTGCTTCTGTCGACTGGAAGCGCATATGGGATACACATCATGGCAAGGTACTACGAGGAGAGCCGGAATGGCCTCACAAGGCCAGATGCTGTGGTGCGCACGGTGGAGACCGTCGGTGTTCCTGTTATACTCGCCGGCATTACTACAGTGGCCGGCTTCGGCGCAAACGCCTTCAGCAGCATAGTGCGGATTCGCGAGTTCGGCCTGCTTGCCGCGTTCGGAGTTGGGTGCGCGCTGGCCATAGCTCTGACGTTCGTTCCGGCGATGCTCATCACATTTGGGTCCACGACCGTATCCAAGGCCGCGTCCTCAGGGGCAGGCGCGGGCCGTTCTCGCCACAGTGATGCGCGGCCTTATGACCCCGTGCACTCACGAGCGTATCGGTGGTTCAGGGCAATCGCAGGCTTTGTGCTCGCCAGACGCGTGGTTGTGATCGTCGTAGCCGTGGTGCTGATTGCCTTCTCGCTCGCAGGCCTCACGCGGCTGAGCGTGGACACCAGTTTCGCCAGTTTCTTCGCAGAGGAGAGCGACACTCGCCGGGATTTCGATCTGATTCGTTCGGAGTTCGGCGGCGTCGACACTGTTCAGATAATGCTTGAGGGGGATATACTCGACCCAGCGACGCTTTCCGCAATGGATAGCGCCCAGAGGGACTTCGAGGCCACCGAGGGATACGGAACCGCTTTCTCCGTAGTGGACGTGGCGAAGCAGGTCTCGCGCGCGATGCACGACGATGATCCGGCTTGGGAGAGAGTGCCCGCTACCAGGGAAGAGGCTGCTCAGTACCTGCTTGTGGCGTCACTCTCCGGCGATGTGGGGCTGGATCAGATGATAAGCCTGGATAACACGCAGGCGAGAATACAGGTGATGGCGGATTCCGCAGTCAACTCGGCAAAACGGGGGAAAACCCTTGAGCAGGCACGTGAAATAGTGCGCAGGAGCTTCTCGTCCCTTCCCACTATCACCGCCGTGAGCGTGACTGGGCTTCCCTTCCTTGAACAGGGAATGGGCGAGCAGATAATGCGGAGTCAGATCGAAAGCCTGATCATAGCGGCTTTGGGCGTTGCCCTGATAGTCTACTTCAGCTTCGGGCGGTCGCTTGACTCCATCGTGTGCCTAGTCCCCATAGTCATCACTATCCTTTCGAACTTCGGGCTGATGGGGTGGGCTCACGTGCCGGTGAACGTGGTCACCGCTTTGGTCAGCTCCATTGCGGTGGGGATCGGCATCGACTACTCGGTTCACGTGTACTCAAGGTTCAGGCAGGGTATTGCGAATGGGCTGTCCGGGGAGGATGCGATACGCGATACGATATCCAACACAGGGCAGGCTGTTGTGCTGAACGCCGGAGCAGTGGCTCTAGGATTCGCAGTGCTCCTGTTCTCCAAGTTCCCGCCGCTTCGTCAGTTCGGCATGCTAATAGCCGCCACGATGGCGGTATCTGCAGGAGGGGCGCTCTCGATACTCCCCGTGATACTCCTCGCGGTGAGGCGCGATGGAAGGGCGCGTGCGGGCGCCGGACGCGACCGTAATGCATAGTTTGGAGGTTGATCCTGATGTTGAGAATCATCCATGGATGGCGGGTCCCGTTTGCTGCTGCACTTGTCGGCATCTGCCTGGCAGTGGGCGCCGCGGCAGCTCCCGCTGGTCCAACGGCCCAGCAGATCCTCGACTCGATGAAGGGCGGCGGGTCGTTCGCAGGCAACGGGCGGGCAGTGATCGACATGACGGTGGAAAAGGGCAATCAGAGGAAAAGCAACCGGGTGGAGATCTACAGGTTCGACGATGGACATGGGACATCAAAGCAGATGGTGGAGTTCCTCTCGCCGGCCGACGTGAAGGGCGCCAAGTTCCTGAGTATTGCGGAGCCTGGAGCTGAGGATCAGATGTGGCTCTACCTTCCGTCGCTTGGGCGGGAGCGGCGCATTGCCGGCAGTGCAGTGCAGGGCAAGTTCATGGGAACCGATTTCACCTTCGAGGAGATTTCCACGAACGAGAGTACGTGGAAGGCGTATTCAGCGGAGCGCATGCCGGACCAGGTTGTAGACGGGAAGGCCTGCTATGTGCTTAAGCTGGCCCCGAAGGCGAAAGATGCAGCTTACTCCGGGATAACCATGTGGGTGTGGCAGGAATCAGCTCTGCCGCTTCGGATCGAGTTCCAGGGCAAGTCCGCCAAGGCTCAGAAGGTGATGAGCTTCGCGGACCTGTCGAAGAATGCGGATGGAGAGTGGTGGCCCAAGACCATAATCCTCCAGGACACCGGTGCAGGCAGCACCACGACTGTGAAGATCCTCGAGACAGACGACAAACGGGCGCCGGACGATGTGTTCAGCCTCAGGCGCCTGCGAAAGGGGTAGGGAGATGGAGAGGCGAGCAACGAGCAGATCGGGGGCGGGATTCCCGATGGGCGCGGCGATCATACTTGCTGTGTGCCTGATAGTTGCTGTGGGAGCCGCAGCGCCTCGGGCATGTGCGGCGGACTCGACTGGACAGGCAGTGGTCGAGGCTAAACACGATCTGACTGGATCGGTGGAAGCGCAGTTCCACTACATGCCTGCGGATGGGAAGATCGATTCGAACGGGCTCAGGCTTCGACTGAGCCTGTCAGGGGAGTTCGGGCCAGTTGGCCTTGGGCTGGGCCTGGGCGATGGCGCCGGGGAGATGTCCATTGGGTATCGCTTGGGCGCCGGGGCCGATTTCTCGACGACGCCGGATTATAAGGCCAGTTTGAGCATTGGCGAAGCCTACGTCGACCTTCACCTCAGTTCGACGGACATCCGCGCCGGACGACAGGTTGTGAGCTGGGGAACTGCGGATGGGATCAACCCCACGAACGTAGTTAACCCGTCGGGGTTAACCGGTGTGGGAGATATGCTGACCGCGGCCGATTCCGGAGTCCCGGGCAGGCCGGTGCCTGCAGTGTCTGCGTCGTACTACTTCCCGAACGGCGCGGCTGTAACAGGAGTCATGGTGCTGGATTTCGTGCCCGCGGCGTTGCCTGCCGAATTCGGGCCGCTTGAGCCAGTCGGAGGCCCTGAGAACTTCATCGACCAGCTCGAGTACGCCGCCCGCGGTGAGATGATGGTGGGCGGATGGAATGTGTACGCCTCCTATTTCAGTGGGTGGCAGGATCGGCCTGCTGCCTGGCTGCAGTTCGTGGCGCCAGAGTATCCTCCTGTGCCCCATGCTGCCTATCGTAGAATGCGGCAGCTGGGCCTCGCGGCGGCTGGGACCGTCGGCGATGCGGCTGTGTGGTTCGAGGGAGCGGTCTATCTTCCTGCGAAACTCGCAGAGCTTGAGACCGCGGGGATCATCCCGCTTTCATCAAACAAGCCATGTTGGCAGCTGGTGACGGGGGCCGACTACACATTCGGGAATGGCCTGTTCACATCCTGCCAGCTCATATACGATAGCGCCGGAACGCTCATCAACCCGTACACAAAACCAGGCGAAGCGCCCAAGGGGGCCTTGTACGCACTGGGAGTTGCTCGGTATCCTCTGGGCGACCGAGGAAGGCTTGAGTGCATAGGTCTTGCCAACATAACCGGAAAGAGCGCGATGATTGCGCCCAGGTACGTCGTGAAACTCCTCGGTACGGTTGAAGCGTCGGTAGCTGCCATGACGATCGTTGGGGACGCGACAAGCGATATCGGCATGCTGAAATCGACCGTGCCAGGGTTGGCGTTTGGAGTGAAAGCGGGTTTCTGATCTGGATTGGCTATACAGTCCATGGCCGGCGCGGACGCGGACATACCCAGGCTGCGCTGGCCTTCCCATATGGTTGCGTCTTAAGTCCGGTGAAATGCATTTGCACACTGAGAACACGAACAGAGAGACGGGTTCGGAGTTGCCCACTTGGTGCTGGACATAGAGGGAATCCGGGACCGGGGTAGAAGAATCGTAGGTGCAGAGTATCTCACTCGCGCTATGGACGGGAGCATGGCCACATCACCCGGTCCTGGCTGGGAGGTTATCTCACAATGCAGACACCATCATCGGATTCCGCCCTGGAGAAGCGCCGGCAGATTCTCGATGCATCTGAGCATGTGTTCGCCGAAAACGGTTTCCATACGTCCACCATGGATCAGGTTGCAGATGCAGCGGGAGTAGCCAAGGGGACTATCTACCTGTATTTTGCGAGCAAGAAGGAGCTTCTGTCCGAGCTGGTGGAAGACAGGATAGCCAAGCTGACTGGCCTGACCGAGAGCGCGATCAGCGGGGTTCAGGATGTTCCCGGGAAGCTCAGAGCCATTGTCGGCGCCCATTTCCAGTTCTATGCTCAACAGCGCGAGTTCATGGGCCTTCTCACAGGCCAGCTGGGCCTCGTCTCACCGGAAGTGGGAACGCTCGTGATGAAGGCCACGGCCTCGCTTACTGCCATGATCCAGTCGGTGATCTCGGAAGGGATTGACTCTGGCGCCATCCATTCGATGTTCAACCCGACGAGGCTGACCTTCGCACTTCAAGGACTATCCCACGCCACTGCTTACGAGTGGATGGCGAGCGATAGCCACGTCCCGCCTGAGGAAGTAGCTGATGAGGCGTATCAGGTGTTCATCAGAGGAGTGCGGGCGTGATCGGAGGCTGAACTATCTATGGCTCTTCTCGAACGGGTACGACGTTCCCCGATCATAGCCGCGGTCAGGGACCTCAGGGACCTGCGACGTGCGTTGGCATCCACCGTTCCGGCCGTGTTCCTGCTGGTGGGAGACATTAACTCTCTTCCCCGGTGCGTCTTGGCCGCCAGGGAAGCGGGAAAGGAGATCCTGGTGCACCTCGATCTCATCGACGGCCTGGGTCGCGACAGGGCGGGGGTCGAGTTCCTCGCCAGGTCAGTCCGGCCAGACGGCGTGATAACCACCAGGAGCAATCTGATACAGGCGGCCAAACGAGAGGGGCTGTTCACCATTCAGCGTGTGTTCATGCTCGATTCGCTGTCGTACAGGACAGCTGCTGAAGCAGTGCGAAGCACTGGCCCTGACGCGGTGGAATGCCTTCCAGGCATCATCCCCAGGGTAATATCGGAGTTCGCCCGGGAAGTGTCCGTTCCGGTTGTGGCGGGGGGAATGGTGAAGACCGCCGAAGAAGTGCGCGCTGCCCTTGCGGCAGGTGCAGTGGCAGTGTCAGTTAGCGAGCAGCGTCTATGGGGCATGTTGAGGGCTACGGAGGAGTCTGAGCCATCAGCCTGATGGCCCAACTGGCAAGGTCGTATATCATCTTCCCGCAAGACGATCTCAGCCGGGAGTAGTCGTCGGTGGCCACATTCTCGGCCCCTGCAATGTTCCCAATGGACTTCATGCTCTCGGCGCTCATCGCGACGGGGACGTCGAACTTGACTGCGTCCAGCCCGAGCTCGATCGGAGCGCGGAAATCGTCATGGGTAATGTCGAGAGACCGCTTCATCAGCGCATGCAGGCGCCTGTCCGGGTGCTTGCACTCGTCTTGCAGGCCTGCTAATCGGCTGAAAAAACCTTCAACCCTGTGCCGTCAGGGTGCCGAATATGGGACACAGACGCATGTGGGACATCGGCGTAAGCTCGGACAAACGTGCCCTCTGGAATGCAAGCGAAGGTCTGTTCATCTGTTCGGGCGACCACAAAATCGTATATGG
>JAYFQW010000085.1 GCA_034926675.1 Clostridia bacterium
GTCCGCCGACGTGCGCGGGCCGGAAGGGATTGCGACTGTCCTCTATTCCTACGACGGTGCGGGGAACCGGCTGAGCGAGTCCTGGTCCGATAGCCGCGGGGCTAAGCATTACGAGTGCCTGCCTGGCAACTACCTGATCAGGAGAGGCGCCGCGAGCTACGCCTGGGGCGAGTATGGGCAGCTCATCTCAAAAGCGGAGGGTGGAGCGGGCGCCGAGTATCTATACAACGCTCAGCGCCTGATGAACCAGGTGAAGGTGAGCGGGTCCTCGGTCGCGAACTACGAGTACGACGCGCTTGGGCGCAGGGTGAAGGCAGTTGAAGGCGGAGCAACCACAATAACGCTGCACTGCGGAAACGACATCGTTTACGAGGTCCACACAGCGTTGCGTACATCGGGTCCTGGTTCCTCCGGATCTGCGCAGCCATCGGGTTCGGGAGTTGGGGCAGACGCTGCCTCGGGTGGGATAATCATAGTTGATCCCATTGGCCCAATATCTGAGGATCCACCGCCGCCTCCCCCACCCAAGCCACCCAAGCCACCCAAGCCGCCTGCGCCGGAGTACGATAGAACCGTTGCGTGCTATCTCCTGTTGAACGGGAAATACCTGGCCAAAGTGGTGCGGGAGAACTCGGATCCTGCTCAGACCTACTTCTGTCACACCGACATGGTCGGCTCGATCAGGGCGATCACCGACTCCGCGGGCCAGGTCGTCGCGAGGTTCGAGTACGAACCGTTCGGGCTGCTTACCATGCCGACCGGTCCGATGGCAGGGGGAGCCCACAGGTTCACCGGCAAGCCCGAGGACGACGCCACTGGGCTGTACTACTTCGGGGCGAGACACTACGATCCGCAGGCTGGGAGGTTCACTGCTAGAGATCCGGCTAGGCAAGGACTGAACTGGTATGCCTACGCCGGCAACAACCCGCTGAGGTTCATTGACCCTGATGGGCAGGCTTTCCTCGCTGCTCTTCGGGGGATCATGATCCATGAGGCGATATATGGGGTCGTTGAAACGAAGTACTGCGGCAGGGCAGTGAAATGCAACACTTCTGTCATGAAGATACTCGAGGAGCATTTTGGCTTGGAGAGAAATGGAGATCTCAGCCGTCCGGATATCGTCATAACGGAGGGCGGCGTGTCCTATGTATATGAGATCAAACCCGAATCGTGGGCAAGAGCCCACAAAAACAGAATAGGAGATAAAGGTGACCAGCTCAACCGCTACGTCAATGCCATCAACCGCGACGGCTGCGCTGTCGTGGGCAATGATTCCAGAATCCAGGACGCGCTCGATTTTGTTGCAGCAGCGCTTGGAATAGAGTGTAGGTTCTACAGAGGGTACATCTTCTATGAATGGGAGGGACAACGAGTCCTGTCCAGGGAGGAGGCTCGCGAGTGGGTACGCAGCAGGCTCACGGACGAGCAACTGGCTCTGATCGAATTGGCGTTAGTTGCGGCCGTGGCAGTCGGGGTGGCTCAGCATGGCGGGGGCGGAGGCGGCAGACTGATGGAGCAGATGATGTAGCAGCCTCGGACGGACGCAATGGGGGGTGTGCATATGGAATTCGCAAAGCGACGGGCCAAGCTGAACGCAAGGCCGTTATGCAGAGGCTATCAGTGGGCGTACAACGACTATTGCTTCCTGCTATTGGGCGACGTCCTGGCCGTGCAGCCCCTGGGAGGGGGGAAGACCGACTTTGTGAGCGTGCATGACGGCCAGGTCATCGACCAGCTCGAAGGAGAGGCAATGGCCAGACTCGGGCCAGACGCGATATTGATTGAGGTAAGCGAGGCGGATGTCTATCTGGTATCGTCTCAGGGAGGCGGCATACGCCGGATTCCGCTCAAGCTCGAGCCCGGGCATGTCTGCAACGGAGGCTGCGGGAGCGACGCCGGGGTGTTGGCCGTCAACGTTATCGACAAATCCCGGCCAGACAAGTGGCCCTTGTATACCCAGCTGATTGACATGGCCGGCGAGGTTCTGTCGGTGGTATCCCATCCCGACGGAGACGTCTGCACGGAGGCCATGTCCCCCGACGGCAGGTATGTCCTTGCTATGGGATGGTTGGGTAGGACATACGAGGGAAGAGTCTATGATTGTGCGCAGAACCCGCCCGAGGTCGTGTTCCGCGGCAGACGGGGCGGCCCCATCCCAATCCTGTGGCTGCCAGGCTTGGAAACGCGCAGGTTCCTTGCCATGTGCAACATGACCGATTGCGGTTTCGACGCGGTCATGTACGACATTGATGCCGGGAACAGAAAAGCGCTCATGTCAAGCGTGCCGATATCCGGGTGGGGAGCGCTCAGCCCAGACGGAAAACTGCTGCCGCTGTGGCCGCAGTCTCCCAAGAACGAACGGGGGGCTGTGGTGATGCGATGTCAGACCGGAGAGATGATGCACACTGGCATTATCTACCGGGGGGGATCCTACATCCCATTCGTCTGGACTCCGTCGTCCCGAAGGGCCCTCATCCAACACCGGAAGGACTGGTATGACCCTTCAGGCTGGCCTCCTCCGGAAGTGTCAAGCGAAGCCCTGTCAGTCATGGATCTGGGCACGATGGAGATAACACAGCTTGATCTGGACGTCCCGGTGGGAAAAGCCAGAGCATGGGTGGACGAGAACAGATTCGTGTTCATCGGCGGGTTTATGAGGTGCGCAAGATCGGAGCGAGATGGGCTACGGGCGCTCATGGATGATCATATATACCTTGCCGACTTGTCGGAAGCGGTACCCGTTTAGGCGATCGGAGGAGGCGCATGGCGGTGAGCGAGTTCAGTGAAAGCTACCATCTCAGAGCCGACCGGCAGGAGTCCGGCGTTGCATTGCTCAAGAAGGCCGGATGCAGAGGGTTCGTCTTTCCCGCTGCCAACGGCTGGGTAACGGTACTGCCGGAATCGGAGC
>JAYFQW010000086.1 GCA_034926675.1 Clostridia bacterium
TCAATGTCGACGAAATCGACATTGAACGCCGACAGCATCAGAAACGGACGTCCGCCAATGCCTTCCCTGCGAAATAGGCGAGCATGTTCCGTCCTTAATGGGGACATCATCCTATCCCGCTAGATCGTTTTTGCGGCCAGCGGCTCCGGCGTCAATGCCTGTCACTGGAGAGTCTGCCACTGGAAAGCCGGGCCTGCCGGCCCGGCATTGCCAGCATGCACCTACGCTCCCTATGGGCCATGCTGGTATACTGGAGTTGACGCCGAGTATGTCATTCACCAGCAAGCAGCAGGCAAAGGAGAGATGATAATGCCACTAGCAGCAGAGCGCCTGCGCAAGTTCGCAGCATGCGTGCTCATAGTTCTCACTGCGATCGCATTCAGCGTCGCAGCGTCAGCGAAAGCCGTTACAGCTCCCAGGGGGTCAGTCCAGCTTGAGCCAGGGAGTGAACTGGAATGGAGCGGATCGGCAGACGTCACCGGCGACGGCATCGACGACGACATACGCCTCGTGGGGCGTCCGATCGAGGCCGGCGCCCTATTCTGTTCCTCCCATGATATAGTCGTGGTCGACGGAGCCTCCGGTCGAACGATATCGTTCCCCCTAGGTGAGCTGAGCGCAGGCTACAAAGGCGATGTCACCCTAGGCCGCATCGTTTTCGGCCACGCTCTAGACATCGTCGTTTCGATCCCGACCGGCGGATCGGGTGGGATCACGAACTGCTTCGTAGTCTCTGTGGACGACGGCAAGGCCAAGTTCCTGGTGGATCCGAGCGTACTCGCGCAAGGCCCCGAACTCGATATCACGGCCACGGATGGCTACACGCTGAGAATCGAGGATCCTGCGAGGAAGGGCGCATTCAGCATTGATCTCCGCCAGGCAACTAGCGAAGATGCATCGCTTTCAGAAACCTATAAGGGCGTATACTCCGAATCCGGCAAGCTTCTAAAGCCCCTCGATAGCGTTGTGGATCCGTGCGGCGCCATCGAGCTAGCGCCCAATGATGACGGCGTCTCTCAGGTCATCGTGCACCAGAAGATATGGGCTGTGTATCATGCCAATGGGGTAGCGCTGGTAAGGTCCACATGGCATTGGAACAATGGGAATCTACGCATTGCCTCAGTAAGTGTGATGCCTCCGATCAACCCCGACAACTATGAAAAGTATCTCACGACACTGGACCCTGCTAAGCCGGGTCCATCCGTCGAAGCGGCATCGAAGGCATACAAGGAGCAATTCCAATATGCACCTCCAGCACTGAGGGAGGTGGCCTTCCTCCAGTTAAGGGACTTTCACAACAAGGTCGCCGCTGAGCAGAGCAATTACCTGGTGCATCAGGCTGAAGGGGAAGATGGGTTCAAGCGCGTTTCCGATCTCGCGAGCTCGTTGAAGGCCTCTGACGAGTACCATCTGGCAGGCCTCACGCCGGTGTACGAAGGTGAAGGCATGTGGACTGTTGTGGCTCGTCCCGGATTCTACATCGAGGAGTTCGGTTCACTGCTGTCTGACGAGTATCGCGATTTCCTCGCACTTGAGGACATGGAGGCCAACTGGCCGTGGGCACTCGACGCCGCCTTGATGATTCCACTGGACTCGCTCGGCGCGAGAGTCCGTGCGTGGGAGGCATACATCGAGGACCATCCCACATCGCCATTCACGAGCGAAGCACAAACACACTATCGGAACGAACTGTCAGCGCTTATCCTAGGACTGAACAACACCCCCAACTTCGATTACGAAACCGGACGAATCCGGCCAGGAGTGGAAGATGCTCTTCGCAGGTACGTACGGCTTAACTCGGATGCGCCTTCCGCTCAGGCAGTCACCAAGGCCATGGGAATATACAGGAAGAACCGGTGCATAGCCGATGACTCCGTTCGGTCAGAGATCATGCGGCTCGCTCAGTAGGACGGGACGCGGGCGGCGTCCTTGTTAAGTGCAGGCCTTTCGCAGAAGCGCGCAAAGGGCGGCGCCGCCCTTTGCGCGCGAGCGAGCATATGTCCTCTGGTTTTCGCGGTCTAGAAGGCCTCGGAGATCGCCTTGGCCTGCATGAACAGAAGAAGGTAGTCTGCTCCGCCTGCCTTGCTGTCGGTCCCGCTCATGTTGAATCCGCCGAATGGATGCACTCCTACCAGGGCGCCGGTACACCCGCGGTTCAGATACAAGTTGCCCACATGCATTTCATCGCTGGCCCGTTCCAGCCGCATCCGAGACCGGCTGAATACGGCGCCCGTCAGCCCGTACTGGGTGCCGTTGGCTATGTCGACTGCGTTGTCGAAATCCCGCGCTCTTATGAACGACAGGACTGGCCCGAATATCTCTTCCTGAGCAACACGGCTACCTGGCAACACGTCTGCGATCACTGTGGGCTCAACGTAATAGCCCGCCGCTGCGTCGCCGCTTCCGCCGATCACTATCCGCCCCTCCTGCGAGCCGATGCCGATGTAGCCCATGATACTCCTGTGCGCGTGCTCATCGATCACAGCATTGACGTCATTGTTCTCAATTGCAGGCCCAGAGGTCAGTCGAGCAGTCAGGTCAAGAACCCTATCAAGCACTTCGCCGTAGACGGAATCCACGACAATGGCCCTCGAACAGGCGGAACATTTCTGCCCCTGGAAGCCGAAGGTGGACTTGACTATCGCCTGCGCGGCTGACTCCAGATCTGCGGTCTCGTCCACCACGATGCAGTCCTTGCCTCCGAGCTCCGCCACCACCCGTTTGATCCACACCTGCCCCTGGCTGATGCACGCGGCAAGCTTGTTGATGCGAATCCCCACTTCTTTGGAGCCTGTAAAGCTGATGAATCTAGTGTGCGGGTGCGCCACGAGATAATCTCCTATCTCAGCGCCGCTCCCTGGAAGGTAATTGATGACGCCAGGGGGGAACCCCGCCTCGTCAATCGTCTCCATGAACTTGGCGGCGATCACTCCAGCGGTATTGGCGGGCTTGATTATGACCGTGTTCCCGGCAACAACAGCTGCCGTGGTCATCCCAGTGAGAATCGCAAGGGGGAAGTTCCAGGGACTGATCACGACACCGACGCCAAGAGGAATGTAGCGCTGCACATTTCTCTCGGCGTGGTGCGGCATTACGGGATTCATCTGCGAATACCTCAGCATTTCCCCGGCATAGAACTCACAGAAATCGATTGCCTCGGCAACGTCCGCGTCTGCCTCGGTCCAGTTTTTGGCTACCTCGAATACCAGCCACGCAGCAAGCTCGGCCTTTCTCCTGCGCATCACAGCTGCGAGTTTCATGACCGACGCTGCACGAGCCTCTGCCGTGGTCTTCTTCCACGAGTCAAAGGCTCGCCACGCTGCGCTCATGGCCTCTTCTGCCAGGGCCACGTCAGCCCTGGACACGTAACCCACTGCCTGTCGGTGGTTACATGGGTTGAGAGAAGCCTGTTTCCGAGGGGTAGCAACTCTCTTCTCACCAATGATGAGCGGGTAGTCGCTGCCAAGCTGAGAGCCTACCGACGCCATTTCCGCCTGCATGCGAGCGCGGTTTGCCGGCGAGGACCAATCGGTCAGTGTTTCGTTGGAGAATTGCTTCATCAGCCACACACCTCTTACTCGGACGCCTGAGGCGCATAGCGACGTGAAAGACCGCTCGCGTGAGGCGAATGCAAGCAATGCTAAAATTGGCCTGTGACGGCAGGCCGCACCGCTCGCGCTCCTTTCCAAACACGGGAGGCTCGACCGTCGCCGGGCGAACCCTCGGGCAACCGCATATGCTTGGTTGCCGCCGGTCGCGCAGTCTGCCACGTTGCTCCGGCAGACTGTGCGACTCGGAGACGCATGCAATCTGAGTTCTCCACGGATTGCGCCATTCCTTTTTACAGCGTGGTCAGGCTCATCGAGTTGGATGACGCGCCTGAGCCACTCCTCCGGATATCCGAGGGACCTGATCCTTCCATTCTCGATGATCCTCCCAGAGTCGTATTTCCAGATCAGGAAGTCGAGAAGGCTCCACCAGGCGTCGCGCACCTCAACAGCGTTCGTATCGCAGTACTTGGCGAGGAACTGCCGCCCAAGCTCGGGGTTTGTTTGGAACAGCTCGACCGCCGTCGCATCTGTCCCAGCTTGCGCCCGGAATTCCTGACCTTCATACTCCTTCTGCAGCGCGTTTATGTCTTTGATCATGTGGGACCACTTGAGATCCGCGTAGTTCATGATCGCAGACATGGCCCACCAGTAGGACTCTCGGGTGAATTCCATGCGCAAACCTGGCCTACGCACACGTGCTCACACCGGGTGAGAGATATGGCCCTATGCCATTCGTATGTCTTGCCGTCAACCTTCCATGTATAACCCTCGATCCGCCTGGGGTTGTTCCACGGCCCAGCGGTGAGAGACTTGCTTCCGTCGTACTTCGAGCCTTCAGAGTGATCGCGGTGCATTGCGAAAACGTCCGCAACTGAGATCTTCTTGTCAACTGGCGCCGAGAACGGCAGATCCGATTCGACGAGGCTGCCTGCAAGCGAGGGAGATATCAAGGTGAAGACTCTCCAGACACGCTTGGCGCTGTAGTCATCCCTCATCCTGGCGCAGAAGTGCTTCCTCCAGTTGAACTGCTCGCCGCTTGCCGAGCTGTACCAGCCCTTCTCCGCCGCGTACTCGAGGATCCCAGGGCCGTACATGAAGTTCTCGTGGTCATCGAAATCAACTTCGCGAATCACGGATGAGTTGGCCGAAACAGCGACCTGTCCATCCGGAACGCGCTGGGCTATCCAGTAGGCGCCAGGTTCATTGCTGCCCTTCTCCCATAGCGGGCCAGGCCCGACGATCTCGAACACCCATGCTTCCTTTGTGTCCGCGACCGAGAGCATCTCGCCCGAGTCGGAGTATCCGTGCTTTACGGCCTTATCTCCCATGAGCTGGATTGCCTGGCGTGCGGAAGTGCCGCGCTCCATGGCGAGCATCGTCAGGTGCACAACCTCGAACCAACCGTTAGCATTTGCGAACTCCGGGCGTCCGCCTATTGTCGTCTCGCCGATCGCGACCTGGTTCTCGCTTATGTAGCCGAAGTGGCCCCTTATGTGGCCAAAGGTATACTCTGCCTGCGGGATTTGGCGGCCGGTCGGCTTCTCGGCTACCTCGTGCCTCTGATAGCCATCGGTGTATTGCGGCAGTGTGACAATGTCCCACATGCTGCCTGCCGGCCAGTCCTTGGCGGGGACCTTGTAGATTTCGTGATTCCCGGGTTTCCGCAGCTCGTTTTCGCCTACTCGCTCATCCAACCCTTGCGCGCCACAACCTAGGAATGTCTGCCACTTGTTCTCGATCCGATGACTGAATCCTCCTCATCTAGCAGTCGTATTCCCGCTCCCGGCTGATTGAGCACACGTCGGAGATGACGCTCCCCTCCGAACCGTGCTGATGCCGCATCAGGCGCCCAACCCCTGCCTCAGCACCTAGCGCTCTTCACGTTGTGTGTATGCACATGTTCGCCCCTGACTATCTGCTGAGTAGCGACACCTATGCATGAAGCGTATCTCGTCACTTCTGCGCCGGAAGCAATGTCATTCAGAGCGATCTTGTGGCCAAAGGGAATGGCCTCCCTGGCCTCCATAACGATCAGGCCCTGATCCTCTAGGACCATGCCCTCAACCTGCTCCCCGGCGTCGATGTCGTCTACCGAAACACCCACGTTGTCTCGGCGTTCGTGGACCAAGAACCTCCTGTACTGAGATGTTGCTGAAAAACTACATTTTCGGCTGGTGCTTTTCCGCAAAACCCACTGTTGGAAAAGCGCATTTCCCTTGGAGATTAACTACATTCTACGGCTGGTGTTGACAGTCCACACTCAAAAATGAGAAACTCCGCCGGGACCTGTGAGGCATGCCGTCAGGGCGTCACTGAGTGCCGCCGGCGGATCGCCAGTGCAAAAACGCTCGTGACGGGCGCAACGCGCGTAGCTGAGCGTAAAGGAAAGGCGGCGCGGCGGCGCCGCCTACCTCATATGGTCTCGCGCTTGTCCGGGTGAGCACTCGCGGGTGACAGCGCCGGGATTCTCATTTTTGAGTGGAACGGCGGGTGTAGATTCTCATCCGTGAGGATTTCCCGGCGGTCCACACTCAAACCCATGTTCAGCACCCTTGGGCGTTCAATCGCTCGGTTTTCGCTGCAGCCCTGAGCTCGTTAGGTACTTTGTACTGGGGCATTGCCTTGGCATCGCGGAAGGCAACGTCTCGCATGCCGTTTACAGCCGCTGATGCGGC
>JAYFQW010000087.1 GCA_034926675.1 Clostridia bacterium
ATAAGGTCTGGAACGGGCGAGTGATCGAGCAACTGGTAAGTCAACTCACCGACAATCTGACGGAACTGGTGTGTGGCCGATCCGGCTAGCGAGCAAATAAGCCTTTAGCTGGTAATTCCCCAAATGCCTGCTTGCCATATGCTACATGCGGAACGTGAGTCATAGGATTGGCGCGCGGGCTGTTCGGGTGTGAAGCCGAACAGGAGCAATGCCGTGCCGATAGCCATTGCGGCCGCAATCACGATTCGCCATGCATACAAGTCATGCCGTTTCACGCCTGATCACCTCCACGCGCAACTATTCGGCATATGGGCATCTCTTACTTCCGGCATGGAAAGTATTGTTCTTGCAGATCGCTCTCGCATTTTTCCGAGGCTAGCCCCATAGATGGATCTACAAAGTTCGCACCTGACCCCGTGCTAGGATTGTACTCACTTCCTTGATGACGCGGTGGGCGCAGCGAAGGGCGGGAGCATGGTGGCTAGGGAAGAGTCGATTCCCACGTATAACAGGGAGAAGAAGGACAATCGGGGGCGAAAGGCGGGGGAGGCTAACAAGACTGGGGTCGCGGGAGGCGCCAGAGTCGCGGGAGGCGCCAGGCAGGCCGGAGGGGAAAAGGCGACCGCGGGCGCGCCGCGACGGAACGATGGCGCGCCGCGACGGGACGATGGTGTGCCGCGACGGGACGGTGGTGTGCCGCGACGGGACGGTGGTGTGCCGCGACGGAACGATGGTGTGCCGCGACGGAACGATGGTGTGCCGCGGCGGGACGATGGCGCGCCCGGGCGTGAGCGGAGGCCGCGACCTACACGCCCAGGTTCCGGACGCGAAGCCTTTCGCACTATGCTGCCCAGGTTCGCCTGGGAGTCAGGCCCCCGTTGGCCATCCGCTTCCGGAATCCCCATCGCACGGGCCTCCTTCGGGCTTGCCTTCATGAGCGCGATCGCGTTTGTCATGGGCATGGCTGCCTTCTTCGGCGCCTACTCCGGTCTGGGCGTTGCCGCGGCTGCAGCCGCCGTGATGGCCCTGGATCCTCGCGCAGCAATGGCAGTTATCGCGGGCGCCATGTCAGGGGCGGCGGTGGGCCCTGGCGCGCCCGCGGCTGTGTCGCTCGCGATAAGCATCTCTCTATTACTGCTGTTTCGCGGCCCTCTTCTGGGTCGCCTTGGCCCGGATGGGTCCCGCTATGGCGGGGGAGCAGCCGTTGGCATCGCCGTGTGTGGCTTCTATGCAGCGGCCGCAGTTTTTTCGCAGGCGGTGGTGGGTCCGGGTATGGACGTGTTGGCTGTCGGCCTAACCGAAGCGGTCATTGCTGGAGCTGCGGCAGGTGTTCTGTGCCCTGCGGCGGTGCATTTAGCGCGCGATAGCGGCACGCACGAACTGGCGGCAGTTGCCATGGCGCCGGCGCTGGTTATCACAGCGGGCGTTTGCGCTGGGTTGGCGCAAGTTGTTGTGCAGGGGGTATCCGCTGGAGCAGTGATTGGGCTGTACGCGGTGACCACCGGGGGAATGCTCATGGGTCCGGGGGCAGGGGCATTGGCTGGAGCTGTTGTCGGCATGACACTCGCTGCAGCTAAAGGAGGTTCTGTCTCCCTTATAGGGCTTCTGGCTCTGGCTGGAATGATGGCAGGCGCAGTTCGCCAGCAGGGTCGGGCCATTGGGGCGTTCTCGCTTGTTGTTGCGGCCGTCCTGTCGGGATACCAGTTCTCCACTTCGGCGGCCTTCACATCCTGCCTGATTGAGACGGCCCTTGCGGCGATACTGATTCTAATCACTCCCGCACGCTGGATAGAGGCAATTGCGTGGCGTCTTCCACAGGCGCCGGCCTCGAACGATGAAGAGCGTGCGTTCGGAGGCCGAATCCACAGCCTGGTGTCGTGGAGGCTTTCTGCGCTAGGCGACACTCTGGACGAGCTTGCCTGTGCGTACGCTGCGCCTGCGTCGGGGCGACTAGTTACTGTGGAGACCGCAGAAACTGCAGAGAGTGGCGCAGCCCGCGAGCCGGCGGCGTCTGCGCGGCTGTCGACGAGTTCAACGATCCCTAAGCCCAGGGCAGCTATCACCACAATCGAACCGGACTGGTCAGTCGAGCACCCGGGGCCCGTCGATGAAGAGGCCAACGCTGGCTCGGGTTCTTGTGAACCCATCGGATTCCGGCTTGCAAAAGCGATCTCCTCAATTCGGGCCAGGGCATGCTCCGGATGCGCCAGATACGAGGTATGCTGGGGCGATCTGTTCTTCCAGACCTATCGGGACCTGGTGGACGCGCTCGCAGCGGTGGAGCTGTATAGAACCATTTCCGCGGAGGAATTGCCCTGTGCGATGAGATCGAGGTGTGCGCGGACCAGTTCTCTTGCGGCGTCGGTGCTCGCGGAGGTTGTCGGATCAGGCGGAGATGCCAAGTGTGCCGACGATGGCTCTGCTAGCAGCGCATCGCATGCCTATGGCGGCGACAGCATCGAAAGATCTGCTGCAGGAGCGCTCCTCGCCCTTCAGCTTACGGGCGTGGCCGAGGCCGTCGCCACTGTTGTTTCCGACATCCAGGGGGATCTTGATCACGATCTTCGGGCAGAGGTCGCCATCAGGGAACGGCTCTCGCGTTCGGATCTGAAGGTTGATAGGGTGAGCGTATCCCGTGGGCGCCACGAGGGGCTCGAAGTTGTGGTGACGAAGGCCCCGTGCAAACAGGACGGTGAGTGTGTACAGACTCTCGCCCCCATAGTGTCTGGTGTTATTGGGCGGCCGATGTCGGTGTGGAATGCGCAATGCCCATGTGCTCCAGATGGCGCTCGGTACAGGGAGTGTGTCATCAAGCTCCTCCCGGCGCGCCGGTTCGATTTGGAGACTGAGACTGTAGCAGCATCCAGAAGCGAGGGCGCGCCCAATGGCGACACCCACCTAGTAGCTAACCTTGGGGATGGAAGGGTGGCCCTGATGATCTCCGACGGGATGGGGGCTGGAGAGGCGGCGTCCCGCGAAAGCGGGGCCGCGGTTTCCATACTCGCAAAACTCCTTGCAGCTGGAATGGGCATTGATTTCGCCATTCAGAACGTGAATGCCATTATGCTTCTGCGCTCAGAGAACGACTCGTTCACAACCCTCGACCTCGCGGTTGTCGATATGTTCACCGGAGAGGTGGACATAGTTAAGGCGGGCGCTCCGCCCAGCTACATCATGTCCGGATCCCGCGTGGCTGCCATTGGCGCGCCTTCGGTGCCCGCGGGGGTGCTCGCGCCGGCACACGTGGTGAGAAGCCACGCTGTGTTAACAGAGGGTGACCTGCTGATCATGGCCACGGACGGAGTGACCGAGGGCAGGGCGGATCTGCCTGATGCAGATAGCGGACTGATCCGCGCCATGGCCGCTGCCTCTCACGACTGCGCGTCGAGTGTTGCACAGGCCGCCATCGCCTGGGCGCGCGGTGCAGGCGTGCATCGGATGAGCCCTACGGGCAGTGGAGGAGAGCGTGGCGCGGCTGATGGCGATGCCATGCATGATGATATGACGGTTCTCGTGGCAAGGCTGGGAAAGGAGAGACCGCGCGCGTGTTGAACGCTCTTGGGGGGTGTGATGACGCGATGAACCGAGAGAGCCTGGCAAGGATCGCGAGAGCAACGATCCACAAGTATGGGATGGTCAATGAGGGCGATGGAGTCGTGGCTGGGGTGTCGGGGGGCGCCGATTCCGTGGCCATGCTTGTCTTCCTCCTGGAGATAGCTGCTGAACACCGCCTTCAACTGCATGTAGTGCATGTGAATCATATGATCAGAGGCGCTGATGCAGATGAGGACGCCCGGTACGTGGAGGATCTCGGGCGTTCTCTTGGCCTCCCTGTCACTGTTGAGAAGGTTGATGTTCCTAGGCTTGCCCGGGAATCCGGGATTACCGTAGAGGATGCGGGCCGTGCAGCCAGATACGGCCTGTTTGCGCGGGTCGCCAGGGAACGCGGGTTCTGCAGGGCAGCCGTGGCGCACAACGCCGACGACCAGGCTGAGACGGTTCTCATGCGGATCATCCGAGGGGCCGGCCTGCGCGGGCTCGGCGGCATTCAGCCTGTTAGGCAGCTTGAGGATGAGATCACGGTGATAAGGCCCCTCATCGAGGTAAGCCGCGCTCAAATTGAGCAGTTCTGCGCTGCTCGCGGGATCACCCCGCGGGAGGATCGGACCAATGCCGACACCGCATACTTCCGAAATCGGGTGAGGCATGAGCTGTTGCCCATGCTTGAGCGTGGTTACAACGCTAACATTCGGGGTGCGCTTGCCAGGCTTGCGGCGGCAGCGTCGGAGGATGAGGCGTTCATCCATGGCCTGGCGCGGGCGGAGCTTGACGCGGCGCGGGCCGGGGCCGACGCCAGGGGCAGCGACAAGGCCGATGGCGCGCGCGGGCGCGAGGGCGACAGCAAGGGAAAGGACGAGGGCGACGGTGCGGGAACTGGCGCCCTGGCGCTGAAGCGGTCGCGCCTGTCGAGCCTGCCCACTCCGTTGCTGGCGCGGGTGCTCGCGAGTGCGTTCAGTGAGGTTGTAGGGGATTCGCGGGATCTGTACCGCGCCCATCTGGATGGCCTGGTGCGCCTGTCGCGAGTGGGAAGGGTCGGCGATTCTTTGGATCTGTCGCGTGGCGTGCGTGCGCGGCTTACTTACGATCTCATCGTGTTCGAGCTCGCCCCAGATGGGCCCCATGTGCCGGAGCCGCGCAGCCAGGCGGGTTCTGCGCGCCCGGACGGAAGGGACGATGCAAACGAGGCAGTGGAGGCGGTGGATATCGCGGTCCCCGGGGTTTTCGTGGCGCCGTGGGCCGACGCCGCCGTGTGCACGGCGGTGGGCCTGGTGGGCCTGGCGGGTCCTGCGGACGATGCAGGCGATGCGGACGACGCAGGCGGTGCGGACGATGCAGGCGGTGCGGGCGATGGGCATGAGGGCAGCACGGCAGGCGATGACGGGGTCCCAAACCATGGTTCGCCGACTATTCGGGAGCTCGCGCGGCTTGGCCGCGACGCACTTGCATCTTGCGGGTGTCGCGGCGTTCCGCTGGACCCGTTGCGAGCTGGTGCAGACTGGGCCATGTTCGACGCGGATGAGCTCGACCTTTCGTCTTTTCAGGTACGCCAATGGAGGAGCGGCGACTGGATCGCCCCGTTCGGCATGGGCGGCGCCAAGAAGTTATCTGATCTCTTCTCTGATGCGAAGGCGCCCAGGGCGCTGAGATTCCGCTGTCCGGTGGTGACATGTCGAGGGGAGATCCTGTGGGTCGCTGGTCTGCGAGCGAGTGCTAAGGCGCCGGTGACGTCCGCGACGCGGCGCGTTGCTGTGTTGGCCCTCGTGAGGTAGGCGCCGGCAAGCAGCAACAGCGTAACAGCAGCGGTCTGACGCTACGATATAGCATCCCAGTTTCCTTCCGGTGGCCTTTGGTCGATGAGTTCAGCGTCGTCGGCCAGCCGCGCGGCGTCTACGATGTCAGCGAATTCGCTGGTGAAACGTCCAGAGGATGTATTCCCTGCGCCCCTCCCGTTTTCCGGGAGCCCATTTTTCGTTCCGATTCCCTGTCGCCGCTTGTGGCAAGTAATATCATACGTCAGGAGCGTTGTGTAAGAGCGCCTTAGCGCTGATGTGGAGCATGATGAGCGTGCTGCGGGGGTGTAGCCCGGAGTGCAGGCCTGGGTGTGTGGAGGTGTAGAAGCGTAGGTGTGCCTCGGGCGACAGTGGCTTTCAGGAACTGGGGGCGCATCTGCACTGCAATTGGCACTAGCGCCAAGCTTCTTTGCAGTCCGATCAGGCAAGCGCCAACTTTCTGGGATCTTTGATGCGCCGGGGATCTTGATTAGCCGGAAACGCCCAGAGGCTTGGCGCTGAACACGGTTGGATGCCAAGAATCCGGGTGCCGCCGGGATTCTCATTTTTGAGTGAAATCGCGGGTGCGATTCTCATCCGTGAGCATTTTCGGACGGCTTGCGCTCAAAAATGGGAAACTCCGCCCGGACCCGTGAGGCGCGCCGTCGAGGCGCGGGTGAGCGCTGTCAGTGGATCGCCAGTGGATCGCCAGCGCCAGGATGCCTTTGGAGGCACAACGCGCGTAGCTGGACATGAAGGAAAGGCGGCGCG
>JAYFQW010000088.1 GCA_034926675.1 Clostridia bacterium
CTGACGTTACGATGTAGCATCCCAGTTTTCTTCCAGCGCCCCTTGGGTGATAAGTTCAGGCCCGGCGACCAGTTGCTGGTTATCGATACCCTGTAAATTGTAAATCTATCCCAGAGGTACTGAGCCCCTCCGTATGGAATACGCACGGCAGAACGCCGTTCCATCGGAGGTTGCGCCGCTATGCGCGAACCACGTACTTGCAGACGTTCAATCCGCCTCCAGATGGCCCGAAGGGATGATCGGCGCGTCGCGCAGGCTCTGTTCAAACGTCAAGAGGTGGATGCGATCCATCCCCTGACCTCTGCGGGCGCGCTTGACTCCGTTTTCGTCTACATGAATGATATCGGGTTCATCGGCCGGCTTCAGTCATTCAACATTCTCGGATACAAGCGGATGATGCTTCCCTTGACCTGTTTCGTGCTGCCGTACATAGCCAAGATCCTCTCCGGCATACCGTCCATGAACGCCCTTCCGGAACTCCTTTTCGCAAACACCGCCCTCATGGAGATGCTCGGCTTCAACGGTCTGATTCTCACGGAGGGCCTGTGCAAGAGAGGCCAGCATAGAAGGTCGCCTGGTAAAAAACCTCCAAGGCCCTTCTCCGCTCAGACCATCGCCAACGTGCTTCAGAGGTTTACCTTCGAAGAGAGCGAGGCTCTTTTGAACCTCTTGATATCTCAGATGGCTCAGAAAGCTCTGCTCGATAGCGAGCTTGCCGTCATCGTCGATGCTACAGACTTGGTCGTCTCAGACGGCTTCAAGGATCTCGACGCCTGCGGAACCACGATCCGGATCAAGAAAGTAGTCGGAAAATCCGGCCAGATCGTTGAGATCGAAGTCGTCGAACGGGGTTTCAAGCTGATCACGCTCTTTTGTCAGAAACTCCGCATCCCGCTTGCCGCCAAGATCGTCAGGATCAATGAACACGAATCTCAGTATACGATGGCCCTAATCAACCAGGCCAAAGAGAACCTCGGAGACCGCTCGAGAATTGTTAAGATATACCTGGATAGAGGGTTTATCGACGGCCCAACGCTTCACGAGATCGACGAGATGGGCATTGTCTTCGTAATCCCGTCAAAAAACACAATGTCCGTAACTGCCGATGCCAGGTCCCTTGCCGCATACGGAGGTGGCCACGTGGCATCAAGATGCCGAACCGTGTACAAAGGCCGGGGGAGATTCAGACGTGCATCAAAGCTCGAAACCGAACTCGTCGGCATCGAGGGGCTCTGCACCTACGACCAGTATGCCCCTGCTTCTGAGGCCATCCGCCGCACGCGCAGAGACCACTGCCCCAAGCCGATAAACGCCGTGGCCGTGCGCGAGTGGGACAACAAGTACTACGGTCCCGGCGGAAAGTGCGTTTTCTTGACAAACGGACCTGTAAACGACCCGTTCGTGGTTTTCGACGATTACGACGAGCGCAGCCTGATCGAGAACACGCTGCACCGCGAGGGGAAGCAGTCTTTCTCCCTAGGCGCCTTGCCGAAACGGCGGGCGAACGCGCTCTACGCCCATTGCTACATGGTTTTGTGCACCTACGCCATTATCCACGGATACAGACGCTACATGGCCGGCGGACACGACTTCAACGCGAGCCTGTGGCCGCTCGAGAGCTCGGGGGAACCCGCAAGGGCTGCTTCTTACCCGCCGAAATCTGACAGTCTCCGAACCCCTCCGCAGCCCTTTCAGGGGATCGGCATGGCTCGGTGGCGCCGCCAACTTGCCGCGCATAACGCAACCAAGATGATCGTCTTCTTAGGCCAGTCATACGGCATCTACGACGTCGATGAACTCGCCGCCCTTACCGGCGTCAGACTAAAGATGACCAGGGAACAACGTGACCGGATCAGGGGAATCCTGGAACAGTACGACATAGACTTCTCCCCATGAAGCCAGCCGACCATGCCGGGCCCATAGCCCAGATCGAACCGCGCCCCGCAGATACGAGGCGCTAGTTCGCTGTACCTCGCAGAGCCTTCTTGTTCCGCGAACCCCACTCCAGGCCCCAAGCCTCTGTCCAATGGGCCCAAAGAATGTATTTCCTGCACTATTTCCAGGTTACGGCGTCCAAATTCCCGTGTTGATTCCTTGTTACCGATTTGTGGGAACCAATATCGTATCGTCAG
>JAYFQW010000089.1 GCA_034926675.1 Clostridia bacterium
ACTCGGTCGCGTCTCGTCAGGCGGCGCAAATCACCATTCCGATTCTCCTTGGAATTCGCGCTCGTGTGTCTGCTACGTTCGGTGTTTGCTTCCAGTGTTCGGTTAGGCGCGTTGTGCCCGCCTCGGGCATCGTCGCACCGAGAACCTGCCGCCGATCCACTGGCCGCATTCAGTCGTGCCTCGTCGGCGTGCCTCATGGGTCCGGGCGGACTTTCCCATTTTTGAGCGCGAACCGCCGGAAAATCCTCACGGATGAGAATGTAAGCCGCCGTTTCACTCAAAATTGAGAATCGCGGCCCCGCAACCCGCGATCGCTCACCCAGACAAGCACAAGAGCACATAAGGTAGGCGGCGCACCCGCGCCGCCATTCCTTTATGTCCAGCTACGTGCGTTGTGCCCGCCTCGGGCATCGTCGCACCGGGAACCTGCCGCCGATCCACTGGCCGCATTCAGTCGCGCCTCGGCGGCATGCCTCATAGGTCCGGGCGGACTTTCCCATTTTTGAGCGCAAACCGCCGGAAAATCTTCACGGATGAGAATGTACGCCGCCGTTTCACTCAAAATTGAGAATCGCGGCCCCGATCCCGGCCCCGCCGCCCGCGACTGCTCACCCGGACAAGCACAAGAGCACATGAGGTAGGCGGTGCACCCGCGCCGCCATTCCTTTATGTCCAGCTACGCGGTTATGCCAGGTCCGGGAGTGGCCAGTGCGTGATCACTGGGGCTAGGCGACTGAAGGCTGCCGGGAGCGTTTCCGGAGCGTTTCAGGCTCCAAAACTCCCCGTGGGAATGCGATGTGGGGGCCAGTCTGGGCAAAAAGCGTCCATCTTCAGCGGGAAGCTGAGCGCCCTGCGCCCAGCTTGGGCTCGCATACCCCGGCCGGTAAGCGGAAGCCAGACCCGAAATGCAAGCTGAAGGTGATCACCGTGTGCAACTCAAACTCGCATTGCCTGAGCGAACATGGCATTGTTCGACACGCGCGAAGCAGGGATGTGCATGGAATCGGAATCCTGGCTATGTCGCTGGATGCTATCGCCGCCTGCCGACCGTTGCGGTCTCCTGCCTAATCCACTTCAGAGCGGCTGACCCGAAGGCTGTGTTGTGGCTGGCGCGAACTCCGTGGCGCCCAGGAGCACTGAACTGCAGTGATCGCAATCCAGAATACGGGAGCACTAATCTGGGCATATTCCGCCACCCAGAATTCGTGTACATTTTAGGAATTATGGGGCTTTACGGAGGCGATGCCAAATGGTAACATGGGATCAGCTAACGATTATGTAAGGCGGTGGGAATTGTGATCGTGGAGACGGACTCAGACAGGGCGGCACTTCGAGTGCTCCTCACGGAGGCATGCGCTGCAGAGCTGGCTGATGTAGGGGTCTTCCTGGTCAAGCTCATGATCAGGGATCGGGCCTCGAACAAGTATGGCGTCGACCCTGCAAAGGAGGCTGAGGAGTATGCGATGGACGTACAGAGCATCATCGTGCGCGATGGCTGGAGGGGACTCGAGGCGGTGGAAGCCAGGATCGACGAGATCGTTGATGCGATTGCCAAACTCCACGGAAGAGCGTGCGTCCCGACCAGTGATGCGTAGCACAATGAATGGATCAACGAGTGGATCAATTGACTTGTTGTACAGCCGCAGGCAGCATGGTAGCTTACTGTAGTTTCCCGGGAGGCTGAGGCCAGTTGAAGGAGAAACATTTTCGCACAACATCCGATGCCAGAATCGCGGAAACCGCCGTACTGATTGGCGCCCTCGCCAAGTGGGTTCTTCTTGGTGCGCTGACCGGTGTCGTGGCAGGCGCTGGCGTGGTTGCCTTCCTCAAACTTCTCCATGGTGGTATCGAAATCGGCGCCCACATTGGTCTCTGGTGGCTCACTCTCCCGGTAGGCGGGCTAATCAGCGCTGCCCTGATACACTACGTCTCTCCCGAGTCGTACGGCCATGGAACTGAGGCTGTCATCAGGGCTGTGAACCGCAAAGGCGGGAAAATCCCCATTCTCGTCGCCCCCGTCAAAGCGGCAGCCACCATAATCGCCATCTCATGCGGAGCGTCTGCGGGGAAGGAGGGACCGTCTGCTCAGATCGCAGGTTCCCTGGCATCGCAGGTGGCCAGGCTCTTGCGGCTAGGCGCCGATGACCACCGGCGGCTGACCATGTGCGGACTTGCTGCCGGGTTCGGCGTAGTTACGGGGGCGCCGATTTCGGGGGCCGTCTTCGCAGTCGAGGCCCTGGTTATGGGCTCCCCGTTCTACGGTGGGCTCCTGCCAGCGGCGGTTGCTTCATGCACATCTGTCATCACTGCGCGTGCACTTGGATGGGACCATCCCCTCGCGGTTAACATCGTCGCACCGGCATTGTCTCCTTCAGTGATCCTGCTCGTAGCGGCATGTGCCATGGCTATTGGGCTCGTATCCATGGTGTTCATTGAGGCGGAGGAGCACTCGGCTCACCTGTTTCATCAGATCCCAGTTTCCCCACCGGTGCGCACCTCCATAGGAGGCGTGTGCCTCGTGCTTCTGGCACTGTTGTTCTCCAGGGGATACCTCGGGCTAGGCGTTGAGATGTATGAGGAAACGCTGCAGGGAGGCGCGGTCTCAACGTGGGCGTTTGCGCTGAAGATGCTGTTCGTAGTGATCACACTCGGCTCTGGCTTCAGCGGAGGTGCGATGACCCCGATTTTCGCAATCGGCGCGGCGGCTGGAAGTTCCATCGGGCGACTGGCTGGCTTTGATCCAGCGTTCTCGGCAGCGATGGGCATCGCCGCGTTTCTGGCGGCCTCAGTGAATGCGCCTCTAGCGGCGTCGGTGTTGAGCTTGGAGGCGTTTGGTTCGGCCTTCGGAGTGTACGGGTTTGTGGCCGCCATTGTAGCCTACACTGTGGTGGGCCATCGGAGCATTAACGCCACTCAGCTTTTGGGATCGCCAAAGTCCAGTGCATTTTCGGTTGATGCTGGGCACGAGTGCGAGGCGCCAGGGCATGTCCGCTTCACGCCACAAGCAAAGCGCATGTTCGCATTCCTGATGAGATCAAGGCCTTCGGAAGACCACTCCTCCGAGGCGGGCCAGCGCCACTGAGAGGTAACCTGCAAAGCTGGCGAAGGCTGCGCCTGTTGCGGGTTTTCCGGTGTCGCAGTATATGGTCTCACATGCAAGCCCTCCATCCAGGGGGGCTTCTTTCAATAGCTTCAATGATTCCTCATCATGAAGGCCAGATAGCACCAGATTGCAGGCATGCATCGGCCATGGGCGGCGGGAATGCGCGCACCCCGCGCCGTGGTACTGACCATCTGTGGATCGGTACGTGTTGTGATCCGAGGTGATGAACGCCACGGTGTTGAGAAAAGTCGGGTCGTCCGCGCTCACAAACCCGTAGTATGGGAGCAAGAGCAGACTCCCCGGTGGATCGTCGTAGACCTCACTAGCTGCGCGAAGATCTGTGGACCACGCGAACATGCGTCCGCAGGGTCCATCGATGATGCAATGGTTGATAATGGCTTCTCGGGTGTCGCGGGCTGCGGCCTCCCAGTGATCTCCGCTGGAGGACCCCGCGCGGAGCCGCGCAAGGCGGCTGAGAATGGTCAATGACTTCCATATTAGGACATTGTCATATGTGAGATACGGATAGCGCACAGGATCATCGCTAGGATCGAGGAATGTCCTGTAAAGGGCGACATCGGGATCGCGCTGCTGTTCCAGGCATTCCGCGAATTTCGCGATTCCCGCCCCAATGCACGGCTCGTCCAGCACTGATTCATCGCCCGTTGTGTCCACAAAACTCCCCAGCGCGATGATGTACGAAGCTAGCTGATCCAGTTCGAAACCGGGATAGAGAACAGCCCCACTTATGTAGTGAGCGTGGATTCCCATGTTCCTGGCGTGCCTTGCGAATCCGGTCAGGAGGATCTCCCTCGCGAATCGGGCATCAGATGCGAGCATGGCGGGGAAGGCCCAGAGGAAGGCATCGCGCGGCCAGAAGGCTGCGGATACGTAGTACCTGTGGCTTCTAGACGTCAGCATCACGAGTTCCTCAGTATCGATGGCTCGGGCGTGGGCATAGAACCTGCAAAAGTGCAGATTGCGGTTGGCGCGGGAGAGAACCTTGCTTGACGACTCCTCGGGACGTGCTGCATATGACCTTTTCGAGAGCCACTTCGCAGTGTCATTCAGCGCTTCCCACGCCCCTACGCGCCTGAGGTGCACTGAGGTGGCGCCTGCACCATCGGGGTCGGCATTTGCTGCCAGAACGAACGCGACTCGGATGCGCTCGCCTGCCGAGAGCTCCACGCGTGTGCGCAGACCAAAGTCGATTTCCCCGCCTTCGCGCGGCTTGACCCACCAATCGAAACCCAGGTCCGATGAGAGCGCGAGCGCCGCGAGGCTTGTCTCTCCTCTGGCCTCAAGCACCAGCGAGTTAGTCCACGAGGAGTAGTCCACATGCTTCGCCACGTGCATCGTCCGGCTTCGGAATACGGTGCTGAGAGTCGAACCCCACAGCCCCTCCAGGCCCACTGCGAGACGACGTGATGCTGAGCCGTCAGCGGCCGCAAGATGGTGAAGCTCGAACATGAAGTAGCATCCCCGCTCCTCAATGGAGGGGCATATAGTCAGAGTGAGGGACAGCTCATCGCCATCGGGCGTGTGCATCAGAGCGGATCCCCTCGGTATCCAGCTCTCTACGTACGTCCATTTGAGAGCGGCGGAAAGCTCCCACCTGCGACCTGTCTCGTCTTCCACGAAAGGCAGGAGAAATGGTCGGGGTCTGCGGTTCGCTGCACCACTGCGGTCGACCGAGGCCTCGGCGGTGGCTTCCGGTGCACCGGTATTGCCAACCCATTCGATTAGCCCTCTAGAGCCCATGTGCACAAGGTTCACACGGGCGATTCCTGCGTCGAATGGAGAGATGTCCGGAAGTGCAATCCAATCATTGCCCGTAACTACAGGCGAGATCGAATCGCCGATCTCAGATGGGACAGTGAGGATGCGCTCAGGCTCCGGCTGCACGCGGGATCAGTCTCCTTTCTCCGCTCCAAACCTGCTGCTCACCGTTGCGCCAGGTATGAGGATACGCTTGAACCCCTCGGCGTATTTGAATCCCGCTCGGGCGCCCATCTTGGTGGCTTCTTCGACAAGCGCACGATAGGTTTCCTCCCAGATGGCCTCCCACTGGCTGCGATGCCGCCGGAGGGCCGCTGCCTTCGCATCGAACGTGGTCGTGATGTCCATGAAATCGTCTGGATCGTCTGTGTTGAAAAGGAGAAGCTGCGTGACTGCCCATGTCCGGAGTCCATCTCTGAGCTGTTCAGGGAAGTACAAAGGCAGCTTGGCAGCAAGCCGTGCATCTAGGGCGGCAAAACCGATTTCGCGGTGATCCGGGTGCAGCTCATACCTGCGCCAGGGGTCGAAGGTGAGAAGGAGGTCTGGGCATAGGCGGCGGTAGATGCCTGCGAGTTCACGCCTTAGGTCAGGAGTGCAGCGCAGTTCCCCATCTTCGTGTCCGAGGAACACCACGTTTGCGAGGCCGAGAAGCTCCGCAGCGTCCCGCGCCTCTGCCCGTCGCTGGGAGGCAAGAACCTCGCTTGAGATCGCTGGGTCCACGGCGCCTTTCTGGCCATCCGTGGCGATTACGAGGGATACCTCCCAGCCGTCGACTATCATAGCCGTCACTGCGCCTCCGCAGAAGAACTCTAGGTCATCGGGGTGGGCGCAGACGGCCACGGCCCGTCTGTTCATGATGTCATCGACTCCTCTGTTCCGTCCGCGTCGCCCCGAATCTCCCGTCTGCGGCGGTTCTGAGCAGCACGGTACATTGATGGCAGGTATTTTCGGTACAGCTCAAGGTTGAACCTGAGCGGGTTCTCTGCACGGTAGCTGTAGAGCAGGGGGATGTCGATCTCTCCAACCACGATCTCCTCCTGATCGTAGGTGAGAGCTTGCGCCAGGATCCCATCGCCCCCTGGAGATAGCTCGATAGGCGCTAGAATCGCGCTTCGGCCGGTGAAGGTTTCGCCTGCGAATGAGCCAACCATCGACGCTCCGATCCCGTACACCTGCGATTCCTGTACCCTGGGCCAGATGCCTCGAAGAGCGTGCCACATGTTGTATGGCTCATTGTTGGCCGAGGGGATAACCACAACATCTGCGCCTGCGAATCTGGCCAGGCGGAACGTCTCGAAATATGAGGCATCCATGCAGATGGGGACTGAGAAAGCCGCTCCAGCCAGGCTGAACACTGGGACCGACCTTGCAGGCGATACCCCCCAGGCGGCCTCCACTGGCATGAGATGGGATTTGGAGTAGGTTCCCACGAGTTCTCCCCCTGGCGCGAATATGTATCCTGTCGAGCGCATCACTGACTCGTGATCGGAATCGGCTGGCAGGATCATGCTCCCAGAGATAATGTACAGCCCAAGCTCCTTTGCAACCGACGAAAACGCTTCGCGGTAAGCCTGGGCAGCATACGGGCCTATGAGGCGGAAAACATCGAGAATGCCTGAGCCAGCGCCTCCTGCAGAGGCCGCGGCGTCGGACAGGGATCTAGCCCCAGACAGGGTCTTTTCGATGCCTGGAATCATGCCCAGGAGTGGCAGCCCACTATACTCGGGGAAGGCAACCACAGATGCGCCTGCCTCTGCGGCCTTCCCAGCGAGCCTGTACACTAGCTCTACGTATTCCGTGCCTGAATGCACGATGCACGCCTTCATCTGGATTGCTCCGCATGCCATGCGTTCAGGCACGGATCCCCCAGGCCGAGCCAGCCTGGAGCTGCGGGCGGCGGGCATATCTGAAAACCTGCCGTCGGCACTGCGGAGCCAGGCGGCGTGTCGTGAGATACGGAGTGGTTCCGATCTCCGGGCAAGGACCCCGTTGAGCGCACGCATCTTCAGAGAATCGATAATACTCGACACTGGGCGTCACCTTCCTTCCATGCCGCGTTCGGGCACGGTTCGGACTACTCGTGCCGATTGATAGGAGTCGGGCAGGGCCTCCTCATACATTCCCACATTGAGCTGCTCAAATAACGGGAAAGCCTTGCGGGCCTCAGTAAGCCTAACCGGGTTCAGCGCCACAACGAGCTCGCCCCAGATGGATCCGAAAGTGACCTCTGCTAGTGTGCCGCGGCCGTCGCTGGTTGCCTCAACTGGGGCGAACACGCGGGAACGGCCCTGATGCGCTACGCCAAGCCAGGAACCTGCGAGCGAGGATTCCACTCCGAAAACCTGGTTCTGCTGCACCACCTGCCAGAGTCCTCTTGTTTGCCGCCAGACCGTGTACGGGGCCGGCACTGCCGTTGGGGCGAGAATGGTGTCGACTCCGGCCAGCGCGAGAATTCGCCCGACCTCTGGGTACCACACATCGGTCCCGATGGCGATTCCCATCCGGTGTCCGTGTACATCGAAGGTTGTCAGATCAGTGGAGCAGGCGAATCCCATTCGATACTCATCCTCGGAGACGTGGGTCTGGCCCTGCTCCGCGACGATGTCTCCATCTGGCGAGAAGATCGGGGCGGTATTCACGTAACCCGCCTCACCTGGAAGCAAGAAGGTTCCAGGACACAGATAGACCCTGTTCGATAGAGCAGATGCGGCGAAGAAATCCATCCACCTGTGGTACGCGGCTGTTCCGGCAGCACTGGCAAGCTCGGCAACGCTCATGTTTGTGACTGTGGAAGCCGCGCCATCCTCCACTGAGTCAGCCAATGACCTGCCATCGCCTTGCTCTTGCAGTTCGAGGAATGCGCCGATCATTGCTGCATACTCAGGCAGCAGAACCAGCTCTGCGCCTTTACGCGCCAGAGACGAAATGCGTGCAGCCAACGATACCTGAAAATCGTGGACGGCGAGGAATTGTGACGGATCCATCTGGAGCAGACCACATGAAAGCACTCGCACGGCGTCGTCACCTCCCCGAGAGTATTCCATAATGTCCACACTGTTCCTGCAGCGCGCAGCAGGAACCGAGCATGCAGCGCAGAATGTAAAAAAAGTACGAGACGGAAGGATGAAAGAAACTGATCCACACTGCAGACGCCAGGCGAGATCCAGCTCCCATCCTAGTTGCACTCGCCTTCTTCATATTCTCAACCGCCTTCTCGGCTCTGGCTATCAGATGGACCCAGTTGACGATGGTCTCTTCGGCAGAACCTGCATGGGAACTGGTTGTGCATCTTGCTGGCCCGGTGCTTCCAGATGCGCTCTCCGCTCCCCTCAGTATCGCTGTGCCGGCGCCTCCCAGGGATCTTGGCGTGCTGCAGCCTGATAGACCTGCGCATGTAAAGGCGGTGTATGCGACGGGGTGGATTGCCGGCCACTCCTCGCGCCTTGCCGACCTCCTCGCGCTCGTGCACTCCACTGAGTTGAACTCCGTGGTTATCGAGATCAAGGACGATACTGGCGTCGTGAGCTATCGGTCAGGAGTCGCTACGGCAGAGTTGATTAGGGCTTCCGTCGCCAAGATCCAGGACATCAGCGGTGCATTGGACCTTCTCAAGAAGAACGGAGTGTACCCCATAGCCAGGCTAGTGGTGTTCAAGGACCCTGTTTTCGCCGCCGCCAGGCCCGATCTTGCCGTGCATGATGCATCAGGCAGGGTATGGCATGACAAACAGGGATCCACATGGACCGATCCGAGGCAAAGGCAGGTATGGGAGTACAACTTGGAACTGGCCAAGGAGGCGGCAGCGCTCGGCTTCCGCGAGATCCAGTTCGATTATGTGCGTTTTCCCGATGATGCCAGGCTCTCAGCGGCAAACGACACCGATTCCATGGGCAGAAGCAGATCAGACGTGATAGAGCAGTTCCTGGAGTACGCCTGGAAGGAGCTCGAGCCCACCGGGGTCGTCGTTACTGCGGATGTCTTCGGGCTCGTCTGCTCGGCCTCAACTGATATGGGAATTGGGCAGACCCTCCAGAGCATCGCGAAGCATGTGGACTACATCGCCCCCATGGTGTACCCTTCTCATTACCGAAAGGGCGAGTACGGCATCGCAAACCCCAATGCACAGCCCAGGGAGACGGTTGCTCGCAGCCTGAAAGACGGTGCATCACGGCTTAATGCCTCCAAATCCCGAGCCAGGCTAATACCGTGGTTGCAGGATTTCTCACTCGGCTATCCATACGGACCAGCTGAGGTCAGGGCACAGATCGATGCAGCGCTTGCCCTCGGCATACAAGAGTTTATGCTGTGGAGTCCACACAATGTGTATACCCGGGCGGCTCTGCGCGGCCACGCTGCTGCGGACGATCCCCCAGCTAAAGGCCTTCATCCACCCGCGACTGATCCAACCGCGCCTTCTCCTCCAGTGACGGAGGCCGCAACAGGAGTGGAGCTGGATCTTCGTCTTGATGATGGGCTCGAACCGGTTCCGCTGTTCGCCCCGGTGGCGACGCAGCAGATAACGCTATCTACAGGGTTCTGATTGCAGTTCCTATGTTGCGCCCCTGTGTGCACAGGTCTATAATTGGAGTAATATTTCACAGTTCGAAGCTACAGGGGTGAGCGTTTTGCTTCGCACTCATACATGCGGCCAGCTCGGCGTCGGAAACATCGGCGACAAGGTGTCTTTGTGCGGTTGGGCCCAGTCAGTTCGCGACCACGGCGGGCTGCTGTTCATCACGCTTCGCGACAGATATGGCCAGACTCAGGTAGTTGTGGCTCCCGAGTCCGCGGGAGTTGCGTTTGAGGCCGCACGCGGGATTCACAGGGAGAGCGTCATCAGGGTTGCCGGAACCGTAGAGGCCAGGCCTGAGGGCACGTTCAACCCGGCGATGGCCACTGGCGAGATAGAGGTGCAGGCCCAGGCCATCGAAGTGCTGAGTGAGGCCGACGCTCTGCTCCCTGTTGAGGTTTCTGAAGACAAGCTTGCTAATGAAGAGGCAAGGCTGCGGTACAGGTACATCGATCTGCGCCGAGAGTCACTTCAGTCTAACCTCATGGCTCGGCACCGAGCGTCGATGGCGGTACGAAATTGGCTCTCAGAGAAGGGCTTTCTCGAGGTTCAAACCCCCCTGCTTGTGAGAAGCACTCCGGAGGGAGCTCGGGATTTCGTGGTTCCCAGCAGAAACTATCCTGGGATGTTCTATGCGTTGCCTCAGAGCCCGCAGCTTTACAAGCAGCTTCTGATGGTTGCCGGGTTTGATAGGTATTTCCAGCTTGCCCCATGTTTCCGAGATGAGGACCAGCGAGCGGACAGGCAGCTCGTGCACACTCAGATCGACATGGAGATGAGCTTTTGCGAAGAGGAGGACATCTACCAGACGGTGGAGGGCGTTGTCGCTGCCGCTTTCCAGGCAGCGATAGGCGAGAAAGTGTCCGGTCCGTTCCTCCGCCTCACCTACGAGGAAGCCATGGATCGTTTCGGGTCCGATAAGCCTGACATGCGCTTCGGGCTGGAGCTTTCCGACCTCACGGACCTCGTGCGCGACTCGGAATTCGCGGTGTTCAGGGATGTGTGCGCCGCAGGCGGCAGGGTCAGAGGCATGGCGGCGCCCGGCTGCGCAGGCTTCACACGCAGGGAAATTGATGAGCTCACAGAGATTGCAAAGATTCACCATGCCAAGGGCCTGGTTTCGCTGAAGGTTGCGTCCGGGCAGATCCAGGGCAGCGTTGCCAAGTATGTGTCCGCGGAGGCACTGGCCGCCATCTCCGATCGACTCGGCGCTTCCAACGGCGACCTCATACTGATAGCAGCGGATGACGCCGAGGTGTCGGCTACGGCGCTCGGCCAGATCAGGCGCTTCCTCGGCAGGAAACTGGGGCTTCTTCGGCAGGACGATTACAGGTTTCTGTGGGTAACCGAGTTTCCGCTGTTCGAGTGGAATTCGGACGAGGGCAAGTGGGACGCCAAGCACCACATCTTCTCCGCTCCGATGGAGAGGGATATCGACCGGCTTGAGTCGGACCCGTCGTCAGTCCATGGCCGCCTCTACGACCTGGTGCTGAACGGCACTGAACTGGGCAGCGGAAGCATCCGCATCAGCACAACGGAGCTGCAGAAGCGGGTGATGAGCGTGATCGGGCTCGATCCGGAGGACGCGGAGCGCAAATTCGGATTCCTGCTTCGTGCATATCAGTATGGAGGGCCTGTGCATGGTGGATTCGCCATCGGCTTCGACAGGCTCATTGCAGTTATGCTCGGGCTTGAGAACCTTCGCGACGTAATCGCCTTTCCGCAGAATGCATCAGGCGTATCGCTGGTCGACGATTGCCCGAACGAGATTGACGCGAAGCAATGGAAGGAACTTCATCTGAAACCCGCCGTTGATGGCGGGGCGAAATAGGACTGGAGCGCTGTGTTCTCTGGTCCGTGCGTTCCGGAGTTGGGACGTGCGGACCTTTCTCTAACGAAATGCATGGAGGTATGGCCGCAATGAACCATCTGGAGGCTATGAGGGAAGGGCTCACATTCGACGATGTGCTCCTTGTACCGGCTATGTCGGAAGTGCTCCCCTCGGAGGTCGAAATCGGCGCCCAACTCACGGATAACCTGAGGCTGTCGATTCCCGTTCTATCAGCGGCGATGGATACCGTGACCGAAGCGCGGATGGCTGTGGCCATAGCGCGCGAGGGCGGCATCGGCGTGATTCACAAGAGCATGTCCATTGAGGCGCAGGCCTCGGAGGTGGACAAGGTCAAACGATCGGAGCACGGGATCATCGTGGATCCCATCTTCCTCCCACCGGATGCACTTATCAGAGACGCTCTTCAGATCATGGAACGTTACCACATCTCCGGCGTCCCAATAACCGAAGACGGCGTGCTCGTCGGAATCCTGACCAACCGCGATCTCAGGTTCGAGACCAACTACGACCAGCCGGTCGCCAACGCAATGACGAAGCATGGGCTGATCACAGCGCCTGTGGGAACCACTGTCGACCAGGCTATCGAGATCCTAAAGATTCACAAGGTTGAGAAGTTGCCCCTAGTGGACGAGGGCTTTAGGCTTCGCGGTCTCATTACGATCAAGGACATCAAGAAGTCTCAGAAGTACCCGAACTCCACCAAGGACGCACAGGGCAGGCTGAGGGCTGGCGCGGCGGTGGGAGTAACCGCCGACACTCTCGCCAGGGTAGAGGCTCTCGTTTCAGCGGGCGTCGATCTAGTGGTGGTCGACACGGCCCACGGGCATTCGAAGGGCGTCATCGAGACCGTTCGAGCCGTCAGGGCGCGCTTTCCCGAACTCAACCTGATGGCTGGGAACGTGGCTACAGGGGAAGGAGTTCGAGCTCTGGCCGGGGCCGGCGTGGACTGTGTGAAGGTCGGCATCGGACCCGGGTCAATCTGCACAACCCGTGTGGTCGCAGGGGTCGGCGTGCCGCAGCTCACGGCGATAATCGATTGCGCCATCGCGGCAGGCGAGTGCGGTGTCAGGATCGTTGCGGACGGAGGCATAAAGTACTCAGGCGATATTACCAAGGCGCTTGCTGCGGGGGCGCATGGCGTGATGATCGGCAAGCTCTTCGCAGGAACCGATGAAAGCCCGGGCGAGATGGAGATATACAAGGGACGTAGCTTCAAGGTCTACCGCGGCATGGGCTCCATCGGCGCGATGAAGAAGGGATCTGGAGATAGGTACTTCCAGGCAGGGGCGAAGAAGCTGGTCCCCGAGGGCATCGAGGGCCGTGTGCCCCACAAGGGCAGCCTGTCGGACACGGTATTCCAGCTTGTGGGCGGAGTGCGCGCAGGAATGGGATACGTGGGAGCGGCGAACTTGGAGGAACTCCGGGCGAGGGCGAATTTCGTCCGGATTACCGGCGCTGGCCTGAGAGAGAGCCATCCGCATGATGTGTATATCACCAAGGAAGCCCCCAACTACATGATACAGGGGGCAGATGATGACGAGTCATAATGACGTCTGAAGAAGGAGGGAAACACAGTTGTTTCGAGGAACGGTGCGCGTCTCAGCGTGGATTCTCCTGACTGCAGCTGTGATTGTCGTCTGCGGCGGGGCTGCTCTCGCCGAGCCTGATGCGAAGAGCATCATCATCAACCCCAATCAGCCCTACCAGACCGAAATCTGGACCGACAGGGCGAGATATGAGCTTGGGGACAAGGTCACGGTCTATTTCAGGTCGAACAAAGACGCGTACGTCTACATCTTTGATATCGACACCACGGGAACCGTGAGCCTGATTTTCCCCAACATCTACTCCGATTCGAACTATCGTAGGGCAAACCAGACCTACTTGTTGCCCGACAACAGCCGTTACAATCTCACGGTGGGTGGACCCGCCGGAACAGAGCAACTCGTGCTTATTGCGACGCCATCTAGGATCAGCGATGTGGATTGGCTCAGGCGATCACTCGAGCAGGGTTCTTTCGGCCCTCAGCTTAACGTGAACATCTCTGCCGAGAAGTTCATGCTCGAGGTGAAGTCGGTCACTGTGACGCCGAACTTCGGCCAGAACTACTCCTCCGCAGTCACCACATTCACAGTCGGGAGAGGTTCTGTGCTGCCTCCGCCTCCTCCGCCTCCACCGGCGCCAGTGACGAGAGGCGTGCTCAGCGTGACGTCGCAACCATCGGGAGCACAGGTGTTCCTCGATGGGGTGGAGCAGGGAAAGACGCCGATCACGATATCTGGGATCAGCTACGGTGCGCATGAGATCAACGTGGTGAAGAAGAACTACTACATGTTCTCGCGACAGGTGAGTGTGAATTCTCCAAATGCCTATCAGATTCACGCCTCGCTCGCTAAGCTCCCGAACAATGATGGAAGGGATAATGAGATACCGCTCACTAGCAGGACCATCAATGTGAAATGGCCGAATACCGGGCCATTCACTGAGGTGTTCAGCTACAGCGGGTCCTCAGGGAACCTGATGATTACCGGTGATCCGGTTCTTGGGATGATATCGAGGGTTACTGCTACCCTAACGGTCAATGCGGTGGGTCCAATACAGTTCGCCGACCTTGCTCCAAAGGGCGCGGATGCGCCGTGGCCAGGAAGGGTGTTTGAGAAGGTTCAATACCCGTTCAAGGCGCGGATCACGGTGGAGGACTACAGCATAGTCACTGGTCCGGTTTTCGGAGTGGAGTACATCGACTATCTCAGGCTCCGAGTTGATACGTGGTACATCGGTGACTGACGGGTAGAAGAAGTGTCTGGGCCGGGTGCTTGCGCCACCCGGCCCACGCGCGTTTCGGAGGGCCTTGCTCTGACTCAGATGGCGCCGGACCAAAGTGACATGGTGAGCCGAGGCAGTTGTCAGCGGTCCTCCGATTGAGAAATGCGGATCCATGTGGTTATAATGGAATATACAGCAGCGGATCAGTCAGTATGTTGTCGGGGGTGTGGTTGGTTGGAGACGGTTCGAATCGCCGACATCGGCAAACACGACGGACAATCAGTCAGAATCCAGGGCTGGCTGTACAACAAGCGTTCGAGTGGGAAGATCCATTTCCTCATAGTGCGCGACGGGAGCGGATTCGTTCAGGCTGTGGCTGTGCGCGGTGAATTGCCTGACGATCAGTTCCATATGTGCAGTGAGCTCACCCAGGAATCGTCGGTAATCGTGTCGGGGCTTGTGCGGGGGGATTCCCGTGCCGCCGGAGGTTACGAGCTGACCCTTACCGGTATTGAGCTCGTGCAGATGGCAATGGAATACCCGATTACCCTGAAGGAGCACGGGGTGGACTTCCTCCTCGACAACAGGCATCTGTGGCTTCGCAGCCCCAAGCAGCATGCTGCCCTCATGGTGAGGCATGAGGTGATCGCGTCGGCACAGGAATGGCTGAACAGCCACGGGTTTATCAGGGTGGACTCTCCGATCCTGACGCCCGCAGCGTGCGAGGGCACCACAACGCTCTTTGAGACGGACTACTTCGGCGAGAAAGCATATCTGAGCCAGAGTGGGCAGCTGTATAACGAGGCAGCTTGTATGGCCTTTGGCAAGGTGTATTGCTTCGGTCCAACATTTCGAGCGGAGAAATCCAAGACCAGGCGGCACCTCATCGAGTTCTGGATGCTTGAGCCTGAAATGGCGTATGCGACTCAGGAAGACAACATGGTGGTTCAGGAGCAAATGGTGTCCTTCATTGTCCAGAGTTGCCTCTCCCGACGACGAAACGAGCTGCTTACGCTCGAACGTGACCTCACGAAACTCGAGAAGATCGTTCCCCCTTTCCCGCGAGTCACCTATGATGAAGCCGTGGAAATGCTCCACGCGGCGGGCAAGGAGTTTGAGTGGGGCGATGACTTCGGAGCGCCAGATGAGACCGTTATTTCCGAGGATTTCGACCGACCGGTGTTTGTCACGAACTATCCCACCGTGGTGAAAGCCTTCTACATGCAGCCAGATCCGGACCGTCCAGAGGTGGTGAAGTGCGCCGACCTTCTCGCTTCGGAAGGGTACGGCGAGATCATCGGAGGGAGCGAGCGCATTCACGATCTGGACCTCATGGAGCAGAGGATGCGTGATCATGGCCTTCCGGATTCTGCCTACAAATGGTATGTTGACCTCCGGAGGTTCGGATCTGTTCCGCACTCCGGGTTCGGCATCGGCATCGAGCGGACGGTGGCGTGGATCACGGGCCTGGAGCATGTTCGCGAGATGATCCCGTTCCCGCGGCTTCTGAACCGTATCTATCCGTGACATGACACTCGCCGGGCAGGGCTCTGGAGGAACTACTTCCTGGCGATCTCGTCTAATCGTGGGAACGACACGCACACTACGGGGGAGGGAAAGCGCAATGAATCCTACACGGCGCGCGTCATTCCTTGTGGCTTTGTTGCTCTGCGCGTTGATGATTCTACCGGTTGGAGCGGGCGCGCAGTCATCGGCCTACGAATACATCGTCAGGGGCGAGCAGTATCTGAGCCAAGGGTATGCTGACGATGCGATACGCGAGTTCGGGCAGGCCATCGCTTTGGAACCCGCCAATACCAGGGCTCATTTTGGACTAGGACGTTCGTATGAACTCCGGTCCGGGGCGGGGCGGGTTCTCGCCTACCGGATGGAACTGATGACGGAGTCGGAATCAGTCAGGTCTCTCGAGTTTCCGCCGCTTGCGGATCGGGGATACCAGGACCTGGACCAGGCAATAGCTGAGTACGCCAAGGCAGTCAGCTATTCCCCTGCGTATAATGAGGCGTTCTATCGCCAGGGGGCGCTGTACTTCGCTTCAGGCAGGAAAGCTGAGGCCCGCGCTGCGCTGGAGCGAGCGGTGGCCTTCGATCGCACATCGCCTGCATCAGCGGCCCTGTTGGCCCAGGCGTACCTTGAGGACAATCAGGTGCAGGCGGCATCCTCGGTGATCACTGCGGCAAGGTCAGCCGGGGCTGACCAGTGGAACCCGCTGCTGTTGGATGCATCCGGGGTTATTGAGCACAGGGCCGGCAGGTACGATTCGGCGGAGCAGCTTTTCGCGCAGGCTGCGAACGGCATAGAGGCTCCGGCATACGTAGTGAAGCATCTAGGTGATGCCCGAGCCATGCGAGGTTCGCACGCAGCTGCCCTCGATGCTTTCAGGCAGGCCGCATTCAGGGATTCCGATGCCATACTCGCGAAGGACGCGCTGGGAAACATATACAGACTGTCAGACCAGCCAGCGACTGCTGCTGACTACTTTGCCGCTGCAGCGACCGCGAACCCAGGACTCATCCGGGCAAGGTTCGGCCTAGGCTCCGCTTACCTCGAATCGGGGCAGGCAACAAGGGCGGTGCAGGTCTTCACTGAGCTTGCTGACGCTATGCCCGTCTTCGGGTCCGACACTGCTCTCACACTCAAGGCCATCGCCCAGTGGAGATCGGGCAATGCCGGAGCTGGTCTCACTACGATCAACGATGCGCTCGGCATTAACCCATCCAACCGCATTGCCCAGATCTACAAGCCGCGCATTGAGGCAGATGCACGCCCTGCTGGGGTCGGCGCGCTTTCGCTGTCTCCGAGATCGGTTGATGTTACCCCCACATCCGGCATCAAGCCGTTCTCAGGGGTGGTCATTAACAAAGGCGCGAAGGCAACCAACAACGTCAACGTGAAACTCGCTGTGTACAGCGAGTATAAGCAGGTATCATTCTCGAATGACAACTCCAATTGGAGCACCTGGTTTGCGAAGGATGCAGAATACGGGGAGTTTGCGTGGACACTGTCTTCCGGCGATGGCCAGAAGACAGTGTATGTGAGGTTCCGCGGGTTCCTATGGTCTGTGATACCCGGCGAAGCAGGTTCAATTACCCTCGACACCACGCCGCCTACGGTTCAGGCAAGCATGTCCCAGTTGCAGCAGGTCGGATACACTCCTGACAACAGAGTCAGGATCACCCTCTCCGCTAGCGACGCAAGCGGGATAGCAGGCTTCTGGCTATCGAGCAACGGTGCGGACTGGCGCTGGTTCCCATGGTACCAAGGGGAATTCGCTGTGGCGATGCCAGCCTACGGCCAGTCTCAGTTCAAGGTGTTCCTGTCGGTGGTGGATGGGGCAGGCAACCACGGGTCAGCAGAGGCCTCGCAGGTCCCCGCTGATACCCGACCGCCCGTAATCTCAGGCATACAGGCTGCCAGAGGTGCGTATGACTTTGTCGTCGTCTCCTGGGTGACTGATGAGTCCTCCGATTCGTTCGTTGAGTACTGGCAGACGGGCCTGCTGCCCGGAACGCCGAAGAGAGCCGGAAACTTCGACATGACCACAGCTCACTCGGTGCCCATTTCCGGGCTTCGCACTGGTGTTGCCTACGGGTACAGGGTCATTTCCCAGGATGCGGCGGGCAATCGTTCGCAATCCGCTGATATGACCCTCAGAATCGCCCAGCAGGATACCACTGCTCCTACAGTGAGGCTTACGATAAACTCCGGTGCGCGTTACACCAACAGCAGAAGCATACGGCTTGAGATCACTGCTCAGGACGATTCGGGTGGACCGCTGGAGATGACCGTAAGGGATGATAGGTCGTCCTTCGGACCATGGCAGCCGTATAGCGCCTACGCTTCCTGGCAGCTATCGGCTGTCGATGGGGTGCGCACCGTCTCAGTGCGCGTGCGTGATGCTGCTGGAAATGAGGCACAGGCCGATTCGTCGATCACCATGGACACGATGCCCCCGTCCATCAGCCGTGTGGACGCGAAGGCGATCGGAACCAGCAGCGCGTCCGTAACATGGACCACAAACGAGGCTTCCGATTCGTACGTCGAATACTGGACGTCCGGCACTCCGGCAAAGGTAGGCTTTGCCGAGATGGTCACCGCCCACTCCGTCACATTGTCCGGGCTCAGAACAGGAGTGACGTACGGATTCCGTGTCATGTCCCAGGATGCGGCGGGCAACCTTGCTCAGTCGCAGGATTTCACATTCAGGCTGCAACCGCAGGACTTCACACCGCCAACTGTGAGGCTCCGGATCAACGGTGGAGCGCAATCTGCCAGTAATCGGCTGCTGCAGCTTGAGATAACTGCCCAGGATGACTCTGGCGGGCCGCTGGAGATGTCGATCAGAGATGACCGCACCTCGTTCGGTGCGTGGCAGCGCTACACTACGTATGTCTCCTGGCAACTCAGTGCGGGCGACGGCAGGCGCATGGTGTCGGTGAAGGTGCGGGACGCTGTCGGCAATGAGACGCAGACCGATGCGTACATCACCATTGACACAACACCCATCGCTAACCCGCCTACAGGAGGCATTTCCATCAATAATGGGGCAGTATGCACCAGATATACTGCGGTGCAGCTCAGTATCTCGGCACGGACCGATTCGGGAGGTCCGATTGAGATGCGCCTGAGGGAGGGTGCGGGGGGCTGGACTGGCTGGCAGCCCTACGCCTCGCAGATGACATACAGGTTCACCCCTGGAGATGGCGCAAAGACCGTGTATGTTGAGTTCCGCGACATGTATGCGAATGTGAGCCGCACGTACTCCAGTTCGATCACCCTCGACACGCGTGCGCCGAGGATTACGAACGTGCGATCCTCGAATGTGGCCACGAACTCGGCCACGATAACGTGGAACACCGACGAATCTGCGACCTCGACTGTGGAGTTCGGGCTGTCCGGGATAGGCATGAGCAGCTCCATGGGTGACAGGTCAGTCTCATCGTCTGAGGCATCACAGCCTGCGGGGGATGTGGGCTCAAAGGCAGTGATCGTCACCCCCGTGAATCCGGGATCGCTGCGCACGAGCCACAGCGTAGCGCTGACAGGGCTCAGGGATGCAACCACCTATTATTATCAGGTAGTATCTAGGGACGCGGCCGGGAATGTGGCGGTCTCCTCGGGCTACTCATTCACGACCCAGGGCAGCGCGCCGCCGCCGCCTCCTCCCCCGCCGCCTCCTCCGCCTCCACCGCCTCCACCGCCTACGCCAGGTGGAACGATGGTGAACTGGGCCGCGGCATCGAACGGAGGGAGGGCGAGCGCATCGTCCTTTGCTGCTGCGAATTCCGCTGGACCAGGCAAACCCAGTCTGCTTGCGAACGACGGCAACACGAGCACATTCTGGGAGGCCAGGAATCCTGGCGACGGATCTACTTCCGAATGGCTAATGATCGAGTTCTCACGTGCACAGAATATCAACGGCATCAAGCTCCAGTGCGATGCAGCGCACTTCCCAATGGACATGTCGGTGGAGGTGGAAACGAATGGACGCTGGATCCAAGTTGCGACTGTTGCCTCCAAGGGACAGTTGGAGAAATACCTGAAGGCCTCGGGCAGCTCTGCGACATTCGAGTTCTCGTTCAGTGTCGTGTCTGCCACAAAGGTTCGCTTCGTGATCAGAAGGGTATCGAACCCGACTGTCCCAGTCCAGGTGCGTGAGGTCGAGGCATACTACACCGGCAAGTAGACGGCGGCGCGCAGGCCGCTGAACAGGCCCGACTGCCGCACCCGCAGGGGTGCGGCAGTCGGATGTCACGGAGGGAGTACGGAAGTTGGGCGGAACGGCGTATGATGTGATAGTTGTTGGAGCAGGGCCCGCCGGCATCTTCGCAGCCCTTGAGCTTGCCCTTAAGAGCAGCCTCAGGATCCTGATAGTCGAGAAGGGCCGCGGTATTGAAGGAAGAGTCTGCCCGGCATTGCAGAAGAGCGGCGTGTGCCTCCGATGTGATCCATGCAGCGTGGTTTCGGGGTGGGGCGGCGCCGGCGCGTTCAGCGACGGGAAGCTGACTCTGTCCACCGACGTGGGCGGGATGCTTGACAACTACATCGGCAAGGAACGGCTGATTGACCTGATGAAACAGGTGGATGAAGTGTACCTGGAGTACGGCGCTCCAGACTCGGTGTGGGGCGAGGAGGACGAGAAGATCGCCGCGCTGAAGGATCGCGCCACATTGGCGGATCTTGCGCTTGTTCCGGCCAAGATAAGGCACCTGGGCACCGGAAGGACCGCGCGCATACTGTCTGGAATGCGTGAGCGTCTTGAGGGGCGAGTGGATATCGATCTTTCCACGCAGGCGAGAACGATCGTCGCGATGAATGGGGTCGTGGATGGAATCGAGACATCCCGCGGCCAGTTTGTTCAGGGGAAGTACGTGATCGTAGCGCCTGGCCGGGAGGGAGCTGCCTGGCTTGCTGAGCAGGCGGCGTTGTTGAGGCTCCGAACGGCCATCAACCCGGTGGACATCGGAGTGAGGGTGGAACTGCCTGCGGCAGTGATGGAACACATAACCGAGGTCGTATACGAGTCCAAACTCGTGTACTACTCTCGCTCTTTCGATGATAAGGTCCGTACATTCTGCATGTGTCCCCATGGTGAAGTCGTGACTGAAAACAATGCGGGCCTCGTCACTGTGAACGGGCACACGTATTCCGACTGCACGACTGAGAACACAAACTTCGCCCTGCTGGTGAGCAAGACGTTCACTGAGCCGTTTAAGGAGCCGATTCTGTATGGAAAATACGTTGCTGGGCTCGCGAACCTTCTGGCTGGCGGAGTGCTCGTTCAGAGGCTTGGGGATCTGATTACTGGGAGGCGCACGACCCAGGATAGGCTGAGGAAGGGCACGGTGACTCCTACTCTGAAGGATGCCACCCCGGGAGACCTCAGCCTGGTTTTCCCATATCGGCACCTGGTGGACATAATCGAGATGCTGCAGGCGCTTGACAAGATCGCACCCGGGGTCTATTCGCGGAACACCCTGCTATACGGTGTTGAGGTGAAGTTCTACTCCAACAGGCTCGAGCTTACTTCCGCTCTGGAGACTCAGGTGAAGAATCTCTTTGCTGCTGGAGATGGAGCGGGAGTGACTCGCGGTCTTATGCAGGCTTCGGCCTCGGGTGTGGTGGCGGCGAGAGAGATCCTGGCGCGCGCCGGAGGGGCATAGATGGGCGCCGTGCGGCTGAGAAAGGGCCGCGACGGGCGGGCCAGGTCAGGGCACCCATGGGTTTACCAGGGCGAGGTCTCAGATGTCGTTGGCAATCCGCGGGACGGCGACATCGTGGACGTGGAGAGCGCGACAGGGGCGTTCATCGGACGGGGCTACATGAACCGGATTTCTCAGATCATCGTCAGAATCCTGACCTGGAAGAACGAGCCTGTAGATGAGTTTTGGTTTCGCGCGAAGCTCGCGGAGGCCTTTCGTTACAGGCAGATTGTCGCACCGGGAGTAGGCTCAGTCAGATTGGTCCACTCTGAAGGAGACAGCCTGCCTGGGCTTGTAATCGACAGGTACGGCGACTGCCTGGTGTTCCAGATCCTCACGCTCGGCATGGAGGAGCGTCGCGACCTTCTGCTTAGGGAGGCGCTTGAGATCTCAGGGCTCGAGCGGGCCTACGAGAGAAGCGATGTGAGGTCCAGGGAGCATGAAGGGCTGGCGCAACGTTGCGGTTTCATGACAGAACCCTTCGATACCGGCGTGGACGTGATCGAGAACGGCTTTGCCTTCAGAATCGACATTGCACATGGGCAGAAGACAGGCCACTTCCTCGATCAGCGGGAGAACAGGGCATCGATGGCCCCCTACTGCGACAATGCCAGGGTGCTCGACTGTTTCTGCCATACAGGCGCATTTGCAGTGCATGCAGCGGGGTACGGAGCGATGGAAACGGTCGGAATCGACATATCCACTCGCGCGGTCGAGGACGCCAGGTCCAATGCGGAGCGAAACGGGCTCGGCGGCAGATCTTCATTTGTCGCCGGGAATGCCTTTGACCTGCTGAGGGAGACTTCAGTTGAGGTGACGAAGGGGCAGCGCGAACCGTACGATGTGGTGATACTGGATCCACCGGCCTTCGCCAAATCGCGAAGCGCTGCTGAGGCCGCGGCAAGAGGCTACAAGGAGATCAACCTCAGGGCCTGCAAGGCCCTGCGCGAAGGTGGATTCCTCATCACATCATCTTGCTCGCATCATGTGGATGAGGGCGCTTTCATATCGATTGTGGAGTCTGCTATCGCCGATGCGGGGCGCCGCGCGAGACTGGTTGAAGTTCGCACCCAGTCCCGCGATCACCCCATCATGGTGGGCGTGCCTGAAACGAAATACCTCAAGTTCCTGGTTCTACAGGTGATGTAGCCTGATTGGGCCTTCACAGGTCCTCGTAGGCTGCGTGGAATCAGAGCGGGCGGGGGATAATACGGGGAACTGGATCTTGTTGCGTGAGGTGGTGCGCATGCGCAAGCCGACTCCGATATCCGCCCGCCCATTGCATTTGCGCGGCAGCGTGCATGGGAACTCTATGACGAACGCTTCCCCCGGCGCTTCGCCCGGCGATTCTGGCGTGTCTCACGCATCAGGCTCGCCCGGCGCATCGCGCGTGCCTCCACCCGCAGGGGCCGAGGCTCGGAGTCAGGCGGACTACATAGTGGCTGCCCTGGGCGCTCCGCCCGACCTCATCGTAAGGTCATTGCGCCATGGCGCGATACTGCTGTTCCTCGGGTCATTGGTTGACGATGTCTCAATCAGGCGCGACGTCCTCGAGCCCATGGAGTCCATTTCCGCGAACGATCTCAAGACTGAGGAAGCACTGGGAGCGGTCGTGCCAGTGGCCGGGCTGTCGTCGGCCGAGAACCTCGACTTCGCCATCGACGCGCTATTGTCAGGGCAGGCGGCGCTTGCGGTGGACGGTCGCACTGCGCCCTATCTGCTGGATCTGGCGCGAGGAGTGTGCCGACAGGTGACTCCTCCGATTTCCGAGCCTTCTGTGAGAGGCCCGCGTGACGCTTTTACTGAGAAGCTCATCGACAATATCGCGCTCTTGCGCCAACGGATGAGGGATAGGCGCCTGCGCGTGCACTGCACGACCGTGGGCAGCGACACCCACACCGAAGTGGCCGTGTGCTACATGGAGGGCAAGGCGTCGAAGGATGTGGTGGACGAGGTCATCCGCAGGCTCGGGCAGGTGGACGCGCCCGACATAATCGACAGTGCTTTCCTCGTGCCCTATCTGACCATGAGAAGATGGAGCCTGTTCCCAACGGCCATATCAACTGAGAGGGCCGACCGGGCATGTGCCGGCATTGTGCAAGGCAGGGTGGTTGTGCTATGCGATAACTCCGCATTCGCCCTCGCCGTGCCAGTGCAGCTCGTGACTTTCTTCCAGGCCAGTGAGGACTATTACAACCTGAGCATTCACTCCCTTCTTCTTCGATCGGTGCGGTTTGCCGGGTGGATCATGGCCACGATGGCGCCTGGGATCTACGTGGGTCTGGCTTCATTCAACCCCGGCATCCTTCCGCCGAGCGCCATCAGCACTCTGGCGTCATCTCGGATGGGAGTGCCTTACCCTCCAGTGGTGGAAGTGCTCATCATGGATATCGCTCTTGAGATGCTCTCGGAGGCCAGCACCAGGCTTCCCACGTACGTAGGAGGGGCTGCCACCGTTGTGGGGGGCCTGATACTCGGAACCGCTGCGGCACAGGCCAAACTGGTCAGTGCAGTGATGATCATCGTGGTGGCAATAACGGCCATCGGGTCCTTCCTCATACCGAACTACCAAAACGGGCTGTCGTGGAGGATGGCCAAGTACGTGTATACAGCGTTCGCCGCATTCGCGGGGATATACGGCATTGCAACTGCTGGCCTGCTGCTCCTCACCTACCTGTGTTCCATCGATGTGCTTGGTGTGTCGTATCTGTCGCCATTTGCCCCTTGGAGGTGGAACGCGATTGCAAAGGACACCATCATGATCATGCCTCCCGAGCTATCTGCCGAACTCCAGCGGAGGCAGCGGGCGGATGAGCGGGCCGCGACGGGAAATGAGTAGTCAGTATGTGAGCTGGCCGGAGGCAGCCTGGCTCATCATGCAGTACACCATCTGCGCAAACCACCTGTTCATTCCGCAACTGCTGTACAGCATGTGTGGACGTTCAGCGTGGGTGGTGACTCTTGCTGCCGCGCTTCCAGCTTCAGCGGGAGCGTGGGCGGTGTACTCTCTGCACGCGAAGCACCCAGGGGATCGGGTCGGGCAATTCCTTCCCAAGGTTGTGGGCAAGGTGATTGCGGCGCCGCTTCTGCTCCTCTACACTGTGTTCTGGACGGGCGGCGCCGCGGCAAACGCAGTGGTGTTCGCTCACTACATGTCAAGCACTGTGCTGGTTGCGACTCCACTCAGTGTTCTGGTCGGGTCCACCGCAGTGATCATCGCCATGGTATCGCTGTGCGGGCTGAAGACTCTCGTGAGGCTGTCCGACTCTCTGCTCTTCCTCATACTGCCGATTAGCATCTTCATGTGGGTCGGGCCTGTATTCTCGCACAGGCTGGATCTGACGAACCTGATTCCGTTTCGGATAGAGGAGGTCGCTGCGAATCCGTTCATGCTGGCGATGATGACTATAGGGATGTATCACGGCTATCTTATGGCCTTGATAACTGGCCCGGTGATGAACCCTCGTGGTCGGACGACACTCGTGGCCAGCATCGCAGGGACACTTGCGGCTGTTCCAGCGTTCTTCACATTCGTGTGCTATCCAGTGTTAGTGCTCGGCTGGCCAATGGCGGAGGATCTGACTTACCCGGCAGCGTCGTTCATGGAGGTCGTTGCGCCGAAAACGCTGAACATACCAGTCCGGCGAGTCGACTTCATTCTCGCAATGCTTCTCCGATTTGTGATGGTGATAGCCGCGTTTTCCTACTTCTACAGCGCAGCTCAGACCATTACCGATCTCGTATCCCCCGCGCGGAGCAGCCCTCATCCATGGGCCGTGCTGGCCCTGACAGCGATCATCGTGGCATCGCCCTTCGTTTTCAAGGACATGTACATGCTGATGCAGTCATTACAGGTATGGATGGTGTTGAGTGCAGCCATCGTGGGAATCACGATCATCCTGGCGATCGTAGCCATGGCCAGAGGATCAGGAGGTAGAGGAAGATCGCCCAGATGAGACTAGCTGCGCAAAGAGGCGTGTTGGCCGGAGCCGCGCTTGTGCTCGCAGTCATGACCAGTGGATGCTGGGATGCAGTTGATGTTGACAAGCGAGGGTTTGTAGGAATGATCGGGATCGAATCTGTTGGCGATCCCAGTGAACCCATGGTGGCAGTCACCGTGAGGATTCCGACATTCCCCGGGCGGGAACAACCGTCGGGACAGTCAGGGGGCGCCGGGTCGGGCACTTCGCCCTCGGGAGCCCCCAGACCCGAGGTTGCCACGGGAATCGGCATGTATGCGGAGGAAGCCATGGCGACGCTGCGAAGCCGAGGCGGGGGCATTCTCGACCTTTCGGCGCTTGAGTACCTGGTGATCGGCAGCACTGTTCTGCCCTGCGATCTGGCCCGAGCGTTGTCGGCGATCATGTTCTCCCCCTACGTGCCGCTGACTCCACTTGTGTTCACAACTCACGAGAACCCCGCAAGCCTGTTCAGAGTCCAGCTCTCAGGAGGCCGAGACCTGGCTGATCACATATCCGGCATGCAGGCCCAAAGTGAGCTGGGGCTTGGATCGATCCAGTTCAGACAGATCTGGGAGATCGCAGCCATCCTGCGCAACAAGACCGGCGACATCACACTGCCGATCATTGACATGATCGGCAGTGGCGAGCGCAACGTGTATGAGCTCTACTTCGCCGGCGTAGCCGCATATGACGGAACAAAACGCGTGGGCATAGTGGACCCCGAGGATGCGATTCTGCTCGACTCAGTATCGTCCGGAGGCTCCAAAGGCGGAGTGATCAGAGTAAGGGATGGTGATAGGGACATCGTGGTGCGCCTATCCGGTGTCACCCCGCGGGTCAAGGCAGCGAGACGACATGGTCAGCCCGCGATCGCAATAGATGTCCGCGCCTCGGGTCGCCTGATGGATTCCGGGGCCTTGCGGCTTGGCCTGATGGACCGGGATGATCTCAAGAGATTGGCCGGAGTTGTGGAGAAGCATATGGAAAAGCGCCTCCGCTCAATACTCTCGTACCTGCAGGGCCTGAACTCCGACGCCATGAGGTTATACCACCATGTGAGGCCCAACATGCCAGAGATGTCGTTTGACGAGTTCAAACAGGTCTATCCTTCGCTGGATGTGGAGTTCAGGGTTTCCGTGGACCTGACGCGGGCGGGTTTGATGAGATAGATCGCAAATCGTGGATATCGCGATTGCCTACTTGACTGGAGATTTGCTCCTGGTTTATACTAACGTTGCTGTGTTGTTCCAGCGATGCGCAATGAAAGGAGGCCGAACCGATGAACAGGGCAATCATCTTCTGCCGTATCGATATTAGTGGCGCGCGTGCTGTCGATGGGATAGCTGCGTACGGAAATGCCAACGTCGGCTCGGTACGTCTCAGGCTGGAATGATGCGCTGCTAGAACGCGCATACCAGGCCGCGGGCGCTGAGCTCGCGGCCTTCGTGTTTTCTTCTCCTGCTGCAGATCTGGCCGTGGCTTGTGCGTTCGGAGATAGATCAGCTTATGAACCAGGAGGGGTTATATTGTCGGTGGCTATTGAATGCCTCCATGCTCACAAGGCCTTTACGGAGTGTCTCGAAGAGACGGAGCGCGGCCGCGCTTCCGCCCGGCGCCGCACGATAGGCGCGCGGCTCGTAGAGATGGTTGCACCAAAGCGGGTGAAGGTGGAGGCAGTACGGGATATCACGTTTGAGGTAGAGAAAGGCGAGATCTTCGGCATTCTTGGGCCCAACGGCTCTGGCAAGTCCACGCTCGTGCGCCTGATCTCCACTCTGCTGCTGCCTGATTCCGGAACGATCACCGTGTTCGGCCGGGATGTGGTTGGCAACCGGCTGGAGGTGCGGAGGTGCATTAACCGCGTATCGGTGGAAGCAGCCTTCTTCAAGAAGCTGTCTGCGATGGAGAACCTGGAGTATGCGGCGAGGCTGTATGGGGTGAATGTGAGAGATGGAAAGAAGCGCGCCGCGGAGATCCTCTTGCGGCTCGGATTTCCCGAGCGAAAGATGAACGCATCTCTGGAGAATCTGTCCCGCGGGATGCAGCAGAAGGTCGCAGTGGCCAGGGCTCTCCTTACCTCTCCGGCGTTGCTGCTTCTGGATGAGCCCACCACTGGCCTTGACCCGGTGTCCAAACGGGAAGTGCAGGACTTCGTGCTTGAGGTGAGGGATACTCACGACACAACCGTGATCCTCACCACCCATGACATGCAGGAGGCGGATCGCCTCTGCGATCGGGTAGCCGTTATCGACAACGGCCAGTTCGTGGCCATGGACACTCCAGACAACCTGAAGGCGCGGTTCTCCGATGGCGGAGGGGGCCTCCCCACTCTAGAGGAGGTCTTCTTCAAGCTGACTGGGAAGGACCTCGCGCTCGAGGACCCTGAAGGGGATGACTGACATGTTATCATTTGCTGAAGAGGTGAAATCCAGCTACGCCTTGGTACAGCGAAACGTCAACCTTCTCCGACGCTACTTCGGATGGGAATTCGTCTACGTGGTGTACGAGGTAGTCAACGTGCTGACCATAGGGTTCATCGGAGTGAGCGGACCTGCCGAGACCATGAACCAGAGGGTTCTATTCCTAGTGGCTGGGGCTCTGCTGTGGGGCTTTCTGTCGGTGCTGTTCCATGAGGTGGCGGAGTCGGTCGCCTGGGAGAGATGGGAGGGCACCATCGAATACTCATTCATGGCGCCGCAACCTAGAAGAACTTACATGATGGGAGTGTGTTTCTGGGGGATCCTGTACGGATTCGTCCGTACAATAGTGTGTCTTGTGGCCGTGACCCTGGTGTTCAGGATATCGCTTGCCGGGGCGAACCTCTCAGGCGCGTTGCTGACACTAGCGGCATCGAGTCTGGCATTCATAGGGATGGGGCTTGCGGCTGCAGTGCTGCCACTGATCTCGCCGGAGAAGGGATCGCAGGCCGCTCACATTTTCCAGGCTGTAGTTCTCCTCGCGTCCGGGGTGTACTACGACGTGTCGGTACTGCCTGCGTGGCTCAGGCCGCTCTCCGCAATATCGCCAGCAACGTATACGCTCCGTGCCGCCAGGGCTGCTCTGCTCGATGGCGCCGGAGTGAGGCAGCTAATGCCGGATATCCTCAGGCTTCTGGCCATGGGCATTATCCTGATTCCCCTCGGTTTCCGCCTGTTTGAGCTCGCCGAGGAGTACGCGATGCGCACCGGAAAGCTGAAGAGAAACGGATGATGGCAGCGAGATGGCAGCGAGATGGCAGATATGCAGTCGAGAATGAGGTGGGCTCGAACCTCCGGACTTGATCCGGGGTTTCGAGCCCACCTCGGTTCTGCGGGCCATTTACTGCTCAATGAGTATGCTGAGCGTGCTGGCTGGAGCGTGAACTCCAATCGACAGCCTGCGGCAGGAGCTGTCGTAGAAATAGCCGGGGGTTCCGGATGCCAACTCCTGCATGTTCGGGATCTCCGCAAGCCGCTTGCCGTTTACTGTGATTCGCGCGGGCGGTCCGGGCCTGTCCCATACCCTTATCACGCCGAGAGGTCGGGTGCAGGGGTAATTTTCATCTCTGGAGCGGATGTCTGCGGTTATGGTTCCACATTCGGAAAGCGCATAGGAGAGGTCGATGAATCCGAACTCGCCTTTCCGATAGTCCAAGGACGCGCCATCGTCAACATACATAGAGAACTGGCCGCGCGGGATCGAGGCTGATGGAAACAGATCGGCGATCTCGATTGCCTGAACTCTCTCTCTCACGTGGTTCATCTGGCGGCCCCATGGCAGCACGGCGCCTTCCCGGAGGAATACCGGAATCCTGTCGATAGGGCTATCTATGAGGAGATGCTCTCCGACACTCGTGAACACCTGCCCGGTGAGGAGTTCACCCCACCTGCCCTCAGGGAAATACACTATTCGGTGTTCCGCGCCAGGCTGATACACCGGGGCCACCATGATGTCACGGCCGAGCATGTACTGGTCATACATGGTGTGAGCGCGTTCATCGGCGGGGAACTCGTACACCATGGGGCGCATCACTGGCGTTCCGTCTTCTGCGCATTGGCGCATCAAGGTGTAGAGGTATGGTATTAGCCTGTATCTGAGCTTGATGAACTTGCGGCATATGGATGTGTAGGGCTCGCCGAGCGCGTAGGGCTCCTGTGGCGCTGACCGGATCATGGAGTGATTTCTGAAGAGGGGAACAAAGGCGCCAAGCTGTGTCCAGCGCGTTACGAGCTCCGGATCGGAATCGCCCATGAATCCTCCCACGTCAGACCCTACTAACGATACTCCCGACATGCTCATGTTCAGGCACATCGGAACAGATGTGAGAAGGTGCTCCCACCAGCTGGAGTTGTCGCCAGTCCATACACAGGCGTCTCGCTGTATCCCACCGCAGCCTGCCCTGGTGATGATGAACGGCCTCACAATCGGAAGGAGAGTTCGGAATGCCTCCTGGGTGGCCTTCGCCATGAGATTTCCGTAAGCGTTATGCACATGGCAGTGGGCGACCTCCGAACCTGGCTCGCCATGGAGGGCGTCAAGGTCCATTGTCTTCGACTCAGTATCAAAGCAGGCCGGCTCGTTCATGTCGTTCCATATTCCGCGAACTCCTGCGCCAAACAGCGTGGCGTGATTACCGGCCCACCATTCTCTCACGTCTGCACGGGCGAAATCCGGGAAGGCCACAACGCCAGGCCACACGGCGCCGTGGAATTCGGTCCCATCAGGTCTCTTGACGTAGCACCCTCTTGATTTGCCCTCTCTGTACACCTTGCTCTTCGGATCCACCTTCACCCCTGGGTCGACTATTGTGACCACATTGAACCCCTCGTAGGCCAGTTCATCCACAAGACTCTTGGGGTCAGGAAACGTCTCGGGGTCGAACGTGAACACGCGGAATCCGTCCATGTAGTCGATGTCTAGGTATATCGCATCGCACGGGATATCCGACCTGCGAAACGCGCGGGCGACATCAAGCACCTGGCTTGCGGGGTTATAGCTGAACCGGCACTGGTGGTAGCCCAAGGCCCATAACGGAGGGAGCTGCATTCGGCCGGTGAGGTCGGAATATCGGCGCACCACGTCCGGCATCGCGGGGCCAGAGAAGAAGTAGTAGTCCAGCTCATTCTCGAACGCGCCGAACCAGTACTCCCCAGGGTCGACATCAGGGATCACCTGCTCCGGCAGGTCAATCCTAGAGTGAAACGGCGCAGGCGACGGTTTGCCCATGTTGAATGTGGATCTGGCGGCTGTATCCAGGAAGATCCCGTAGAACGATCCTTTGGAGAATCCGATGAAGAACGGGATCGACATGTAGAGTGGATCTGTGTCGGGGTTGTGGGGGTTGACATCTGTGTTCCACATCATCATGGCTGAACCGCGCTTGTCGAGGAACCCCATCTTCTCGCCGAAGCCGTAGAAGTGGGAGTCAGGGGCAAACGACTTGAAACAGCCTGCACCGCCCGCATGCCAGCCCATGCCGGAATCCTCGGAGTCGGCGCATATGAGGCTGCCGTCAGGACGGCGGAACACGATGCGAAGTGGGTTCTTTTCGATCTCCACCTCTACCTTTCCAGTAGAAAGGCGCGCAGACTCCGGGCCATCCTCGACGATCACGTTCACAGTGGGCCACGCAGCGTCCTCCACGGAGAACGATCCGGCTGCACTGCCATGACTGGGCAGCCCGTTCTGCAGGTAGGTCATGTGAACGCGTATGAGATCCTCTGTGATGGCCGTGACTTCGATGTGCGACTCAGGAGCCTCGAGGACGATCCCGGCGGCGGTCGTCGAGGAGCGTGCAATAGGTCCAACGCGGGCGAATCCAATGTGCGGCATGGCATACCCTCCAAGCATCACCTGAAAAACGATGAGAATGGCATATTCTTTGGTAATTCGAGAACGCTCAGCATAACCCTTCCGCAGGGCAAGCCGCAGGAGGTTCACTGAGATGAAAGAATGGACCGTCTTGATTCACCTCCTGGTCACTTTGTCTGCAGCCTTCACGCTTCGCTGGACTACAATTGGCCATCCACGGCATCAGGACGTGTTTTGAGGGCGTGCGGAGCTATCCTGAGCCCAGGTTTTCCATATTCTGGCCGCAGTTTCTGAGCGATACGGAGGTCACCGACGGGTGAGTGACGCTGGGTGGATACTTGCGGTTCAGCTTCTGCTCTTTGGTGGAGTGATATTGACCACCCGTTGGAGCAATCTGGACCATCTCTCCGGACGAGTCATCAAGCAAGGCTGGGCGCCTCAGTGTTTCCGGGCACATGGCGTGCGACTGAGAGCATCTGGAGCGCATTCAGTGAAAATGCAAGGCCTTTTCCGTCAGGATGACGTCCCCCTTGTTCATAGGGGACATTATCTCAGTCGCGCTCAAGGAGGACAATATCACAGACGCATAACAGGCCTGCGCGGTAGCAATTGAACGCACCTGTAAGGTATGCTATACTAAATCGGTCGTATTTTCGAGGCGAGCATGTTCCTCGGAGGTGAAGAGGTTGAAGGATAACATCCATCCCAAGTTCTACATCACAAAGGTCACCTGCGCTTGCGGCGCGACATTCGAGACGGGGGCCACCAGGGAGAACCTAAGAGTCGACATATGCTCCAAGTGCCATCCGTTCTCAACGGGCATCCAGAGGATCGTCGACACCGGCGGTCGTGTGGAGAAGTTCCGAAAGAAACACAACCTCTAGTCGATTCTTGCTTGGGGGCGGTTCCACTACATGGCGTGGGGCCACCCCCAAGAGGCTTGCAGGGTCGGGGTCCTCATGGGCTCCGGCTTTTTCGGGCATCGCATGATGCAGGGGGGATAGCTGTGCAGGGTACGATTCAGGGAACTGGCTGGATCGAGGTCATCTGCGGGTCGATGTTCAGCGGGAAGAGTGAGGAACTCATCCGCAGGGTGAAGAGGGCGAAGATTGCACGGCAACGAGTCGCCGCACTGAAACCTGGCATAGACGTCCGGTTCTCAACCAACGATGTTGTGTCCCACGGCGGGGATAAGATAGAATGCATACCGGTGAGGGATTCCGCAGAGGCGGGGTCGGTCATCCCTAGCGATGTGCAGGTGGTTGCCATCGATGAGGTTCAGTTCTTCGATAGCGGCATAGTGGAACTGTGCGTGCGGCTTGCGGACCGCGGGGTCCGCGTGATAGTGGCCGGTTTGGACTGCGATTTCCGTGGCGAGCCTTTTGGCTGCATGCCTGAGCTGCTTGCTCGGGCGGAGTATGTGTCGAAATTGCAGGCCATATGCGTCAAATGCGGGAATCCCGCGACGAGGACCCAGAGGATAATCGATGGCAGGCCTGCCAACTACACTGATGCTCAGGTGCTGATCGGAGCGAGTGAGGCGTACGAGGCCAGATGCAGAAGATGCCACGAGGTCCCGGGGCGCCCCTCTCGGACAGATACGGTGCAAACAGGAGGTAACAGATAGTGAAACCTCGATTCCAGTACGGAGGCCAGGCTGTTATTGAGGGCGTAATGATGAGGGGGCGGGATTGCGCCGCCACCGCAGTCCGAAAGCAGGACGGCACGATCTCTCTGGATATGCGGGACCTCGATAGCTCCCATCGGCCGGCGATTCTCAAGCTCGCATTCGTCAGAGGGACAGTGATGCTGATCGAGTCGCTGATACTTGGCATGCAGACCCTCATGTGGTCGGCGAACGAGTCATCAGGCGAGGATGAGCAGCTTTCAGGCGGCGAGATAGCACTTACACTTGTGGTTGCCCTTGGACTCTTCATCCTGCTGTTCATTGTCCTGCCCAACGTGCTTGTAACCATGATCCAGAAGCGACTGAATAGCGTGGTTCTGGTGAACCTCATAGAGGGAGTGCTACGGGTAGGGATCTTCCTTGTGTACATCACTGTGATATCGAGCATCAAGGACATCCAGCGCGTCTTCGCGTACCACGGCGCTGAGCACAAGACCATAGCCGCCTGGGAGGCCGGTGAAGCCCTCACAGTGGAGAACGCGAGAAGGCATACCACCCTTCATCCGAGATGTGGAACCAGTTTTCTCCTCATCGTGATGGTGGTCAGCATTCTCGTTTACACCCTCCTTGGCAAACAGACGCTGCTGATGAGGATAGTCAGCAGAATTGCATTGCTTCCCGTTCTCGCCGGGATATCCTATGAGCTGCTGAAGTTCAGCGGAAGGCCAAATGCGCCGGCGGTGGTCCGATGGATGACGGCGCCAGGGCTCGCGCTTCAACGGCTTACAACGAGGGAGCCTGAGGACTCGATGCTTGAGGTGGCTATAGCATCGCTCACGGCAGTCATTGAGAAGGACGAGTCGCGCAATTCCATGGTGGAGGGCCAGTCATGCTAGAAAAGCTGCAGGCCATAGAACAAACTTACGAAGAGCTGGAGAGGAGACTGTCTGATCCAAGCATAGTCACCGATCAGCAGGAGTTCAGGAAGGTCAGCAAAGCTCATTCCGGGCTGAACGATATAGTCTCTGCGTACCGCGATCTGAAGGCAGTCATGGCAGGGATTGAGTCAACTGATGAGATGCTTCGTGAGGAGAAAGACCCAGAGCTCAAGGAGATGGCCGAGGTTGAACTTGCCTCGCTCGAGGAGCGCCGTTCGGCACTGGAGGATAAGCTCCGGGTGCTCCTTCTGCCAGCTGACCCACTGGACGAGAAGAACGTCATAGTGGAGATCAGGGGTGGGACCGGCGGCGACGAGGCCGCACTGTTCGCGGGGAGTTTGTACCGCATGTACACTCGATATGCGGAACGAAACGGGTGGCAACTGGAGAACATGAACCTGAACCCGACTGAACTCGGCGGGTTCAAGGAAGCGATCTTCATGATCTCCGGTGATCGGGTGTACAGCCGCATGAAGTTCGAAAGCGGTGTGCACAGGGTTCAGCGCGTCCCTGAAACAGAGGCATCAGGCAGGATACACACGTCAACAGCCACGGTCGCAGTGCTCCCGGAGGCGGAAGAGGTCGACGTGCAGATCGATCCGAATGACCTTCGGATCGATGTGTATCGGTCGACGGGCCATGGAGGGCAGAGCGTGAATACTACCGACTCTGCGGTGCGCGTGACGCACATCCCCACGGGCATGGTCGTTACCTGCCAGGATGAGAAATCGCAGCACAAGAACAAGGATAAGGCATTGAAGGTGCTGAGGGCCAGGCTCCTAGATAGATATGAGAATGAGCAGCAGTCCGGGATCGCGGAGGCTCGCAAGAGCCAGGTGGGGACGGGTGAGCGCAGCGAACGGATCAGGACGTACAATTTCCCCCAGACTCGCGTCACCGATCACCGAATTGGGTTAACGACTCACCAGCTTGCCGCGGTGCTTGATGGCGATTTGGATGAACTGATCGAGGCTCTGGTCATCAACGATCAGAGTGAGAGATTGAAGAAGGCGGAGTAGCCTGATGGGTGTTTCGAAACCCAATCCTCAGCTGCTTGACGTGCTTAAACTTGCGGCGGACTTCCTGGGTGCACGAGGGGTTGAGTCTCCCAGGCTAGATGCGGAGGTTCTGCTAGCACGAATTCTCGGCATGGATAGGATTCGGCTGTATGTGGAGTATGATCGCCCGCTGGCCCTCTCGGAGCTGTCGCGTTACCGGGAGGAGATCGCCAAGCGCGCGTCTAGAGTCCCTGTGGCCTACATCACCGGCGTGAAGGAGTTCATGTCGGTCGAGTTCCAGGTCGATGGCAGGGTGCTGATCCCAGGGCCTGATACGGAGATTCTGGTGGAGGCCACGCGGGATGAGATCGCTGATGCGGGTATGAGCGCCCCGAGAATCGCGGATATCGGCACTGGCAGTGGCGCGATTGCGTGCGCCCTCGCGAAGATCTTGCCTGGGGCCAGGATATTGGCTACAGACATTTCCCGAGACGCCCTGGAGGTTGCAGCCCAGAACGTGTCGAGGCTTGGGCTTGAACAGCAAGTCGTGCTGGGAAGCGGCGACCTTTTCCAGGCGCTCGCGGCGCCCGAGTGGGAGCGGGTCGATGTAATCGTGTCGAACCCTCCCTACATACCTTCGGGAGATATCCCTGGTCTTCAGCCTGAGATCTCCAAATACGAACCCCGCCTGGCGCTTGATGGCGGCCCGGACGGCCTTGAGTTGTACCGAAGGATCGCCGCGGGTGCAGCTGCACACCTTGAGCCGGGTGGAATAGTGGCGCTGGAAGCAGGAGACGGGCAGGCAGCGCGCATCGCCGAGCTACTGGCAGACTCGGGCCTCCGCGACATCTCGCTTCGGCAGGATTACTCGGGAGTAGATCGGGTTATCATCGGAAGGACGGCAAGGAACAGTAATGGGGACGAGTAATAGAGATGAGTGACAGAGATGAGTGACATCCAGGAGAGTCGCATCTCCACACAACGAATGAGCGTGGACCCTTGCATGCCTGCTCCGGTTCTAGAGGCCCGGCTTGCGGATGCAGCGGACATCATCAGACGGGGCGGGCTGGTTGCATTCCCAACAGAGACCGTATACGGGCTTGGCGCGAATGCACTTGACGGGCGCGCCGTGGCCCGTATTTTCGTTGCCAAGGGCCGACCACAGGACAATCCGCTCATAGTGCACATTGCGGAGATTGAGGCGGTGCACTCTGTGGCCGAGTCAGTCCCGGCGTCAGCTTGGGCCCTCGCGCGCGAGTTCTGGCCCGGCCCTCTCACGATGGTCCTTCCCCGAGGGAAGCTAGTTCCCGAACAGGTGAGCGCGGGGCTTGCCACCGTGGCGGTGAGAATGCCGTCCCATCCGGCAGCGGCGGCACTGATCCGGGCGTCAGGCCTCCCGATAGCCGCTCCATCTGCGAACATATCCGGCAGGCCGAGCCCGACCTCTGCTGACCACGTATGGGCCGATCTCGCAGGGAGAGTTGAGATGCTGGTGGACGCTGGCCCCGCGGGAATCGGCGTGGAGTCTACTGTCATTGACATGACTGTGTGGCCCCCCCTGATTCTGCGTCCCGGGGGCGCGACCGTCGAGGCGATCAGAAGGGTGATCCCAGAGACTGATGTCCTTCCATCCACGGGCATTGAGGCCACTGGACCGGTCAAATCGCCCGGTCTGCGTTACAAGCACTATGCTCCCCGTGCAGACCTGTGGCTGTACCTAGGAGACTGGAAAACCCAGGTAGATGCGGTCGCTCGGCGGGCGGCCATTGAGAATTCGGCTGGCAGACGAGTAGGGCTTCTGATTACATCCGAGACGGCGCTCGCGCTAGGTGCGGTCGGCGTGAGGGCAGTGGTCGCAGAGGTAGGGTCAAGGGCCGATCTTAGCTCGGTGGCATCGGCCCTCTTCGATGGCATGCGCAGGCTGGATCAGGCGGATGTCGACATCATACTGGCTGAATCGTACAGCCGCGCTGGGTTGGGGCTCGCCATCATGAACAGGCTGGAGCGGGCGGCTGGTGGGAAAATCGTGAGATAAGACCGGCGCGGAAGGATATCGGCGCCTTCTTAGAGAAGTGCAGAAAATGGTGGTGGATTCGGTGAGCCGGAGGATACTGGTAATATGCGGCGGGAACACCTGCAGGAGCCCGATGGCAGAGGTGATGCTCAGGAGCATGCTGCTGCGCTCGGGCGCCGCGATGGGCAGTCCTTCGGGTGATGCCGCCGATACGGTGGTCGAATCGGCGGGGGCAGCGGCAGTTGACGGGATGTCTGCGTCGCAGAAGGCCATCGCGGCATTGGCCAGGATCGGGCTGGATCTGTCGGGCCACCGCTCCCGAGCGCTCACTCGCGAGATCATATCGAAGGCGGATGTGATCCTGGCGATGGAGGTCAAGCACGCGGCACGGGCCGTCGAGCTTGATCCGAATGCGGCCGACCGCACTCGAACACTGGCAGATCACAACATTCCCGACCCATACGGAGGGTCGCTAGATGAGTATGAGCGCACGAGGGACCAGATAGAGGCTGCGCTGCGCAAGTACCTGAACGAGGATCGAGGCGATGTAAGTTGAGGATAGCGGTGGGTTCCGACCACGCGGGCTACGAAGTCAAGTGTGAGGTTGTGAAGAGGCTAACCGAGGCTGGCCACGAGGTACGTGATTTCGGCGCGTACTCCACTGAGAGTGTGGATTACCCGGATATTGCAGTTGCGGCGGCTAGGGTGGTCGCCAGTGGCGAGGCAGACCGCGGAATCCTCGTGTGTGGGACGGGCATCGGGATGTCGATCGCGGCGAACAAGGTGCGAGGCGTGAGGGCGGCCCTGTGTCATGATGACTTCACTGCCAGGATGGCGCGTGAGCACAATGACGCAAACATACTTGCAGTGGGTTCCCGCACTACGGCGTCGTATGCTATACTTCGCATGGTCGACGCGTTCCTCGAGACCGAGTTCGCGGGGGGGCGGCACGCCGATAGGGTGAGGAAGATCACAGAGGCGGAACAAGGCCATTGGGGGTGCTAACGATGGGACAAGTTCACGTAATAGATCATCCATTGATTCAGCACAAGATAACGCTTATCCGGGACAAGAGCACTGGACCCAAGGACTTCAGGGATTTGGTTTCGGAGGTCGCCATGCTCATGGCGTACGAGGTGACTCGCGACATGCCTCTGCAGACCGTTGAGGTGGAGACTCCTATTGGGAGGGCCACGGGAACACAGCTAGCGGGCAAGAAAGTCGGCGTGGTGGCCATTTTACGGGCCGGACTTGGAATGGTGGATGGCATTCTCAGGCTGATTCCAACGGCGAAGGTAGGGCACATAGGCCTGTACCGTGACCCTGATACCCTTCGCCCTGTCGAATACTACTGTAAGCTTCCGCCGGATGTGGCCGAGCGGGAGCTCATCATGCTAGACCCGATGCTGGCCACTGGAGGCTCTGCATGTGCAGCCATTCAGTTTGCTAAAGACCGGGGTGCGACCAATATCAAGCTCGTGAACCTCATCGCGGCCCCAGAGGGAATTCAGATGGTTCAGAGTAAGCACCCTGATACCGAAGTATACGTTGCGGCGATAGATGAGAAGTTGAATTCCCACGGCTATATCGTGCCTGGCCTAGGCGATGCCGGCGACAGGCTGTTCGGGACGAAATGACCATGGAAGCAAAACCCGGCTCCACCGGCCGTCCCGCGTGGGACGACTACTTTATGGAGATCGCAGAGGTGGTGGCGAAACGCTCCACGTGCCTGCGAAGGCGAGTCGGCGCGGTGGCTGTTCGGGATAGGCAGATCCTGGCCACTGGATACAACGGCGCTCCTAGTGGGCTTGCCCACTGTGCAACGATTGGCTGTATGCGTGCGCAGCTGCACGTGGCGTCTGGTGAGCGGCATGAGCTGTGCCGCGGCCTTCATGCAGAGCAGAATGTGATAATCCAGGCCGCTGTGCACGGAGTGGCGGTGTCTGGCGCCACCGTATACTGTACGCATCAGCCGTGCGTGGTCTGTGCCAAGATGCTCATAAATGCGGGTATAGCCAGTATAGTGTATTCCGGAGAATACCCTGATACAATGTCATATGAGATGATGCGTGAAGCTGGCATCGAAGTGGTGTCGCTGAAAGGCGGCCATTCCGCCCAGGAATAGGCTGGACGGGGGCATCATATCTGGTTCACGGGAGTGCGTTGACGTGATTAGGTACTTGGGAGCAATACTGTTCTCTACTGCATGTGCATTGCTTCTGACCCCACAGGTTAGGGCTTACGCTATCCGCCGCGATATCGTTGATCGCCCAAGAGAGAGACGTGTGCATACCGCGCCTGTGGCTCTTCTTGGGGGTGTCGGCATGTACATTGCCTTCTCGGCCGCGGCCATGCTTTTCACGAAACTCGACAGAAACACGGTGGGCCTTATCATCGGCGGCGGAGTCATTGTTGCGGTAGGCGTGGCTGACGACATTCTGGAGCTTAGGCCGCTTCCAAAGCTTCTCGGGCAGATCGCGGCAGCCCTGGTCCTCACTATGTTCGGAGTGAAAATCGAGTTCGTGACGAGCCCGTTCGGGGGAATGTACTACCTCGGGGTTCTGTCGATCCCAGTCACTGTGTTCTGGGTAGTCGCTTTCTCGAACGTAGTGAACTTCCTCGATGGTCTGGATGGGCTTGCTGCGGGGGTCTCTGCAATTGGAGCACTGGCCATGGCTTTCGCTGCGTTCGGAAAGGGGCAGGAAAGGCTGGTTGTGCTCTGCTTGAGCCTGGCAGGCAGCGCCCTGGGATTCCTGTATTTCAACTTCAACCCGGCGAAGATATTCATGGGCGATGCAGGAGCGATGTTCCTGGGCTTCACGGTTGCCGGAATATCCGCCATGGGCGCGCTCAAGAGGCCTGCCACCCTGGCTCTGCTCGTTCCCGTTCTGGTGATGGGGGTTCCAATTCTCGATACAGCCTTTGCGATTTTCCGGCGAGTGAAAGAGCACGTTTCTGTGGCAACTGGCGATCGTGATCACGTCCACCATAGGCTTCTCGCGATGGGAATGACTCAGAGGCAGGCAGTTCTGACACTCTATATGGTCAGCGGGTTCCTGGCCGCTGCGGCGTGTGGTGTAGTTGTAGTCGACCCCCGCATCGGTGTTGGAGGCGCTCTCACCGCCCTCGGCGCTGTTGTGCTGGTTGGTGAGAGGTCTGGCGTGCTCAAGGTCGATTCCCGACACAAGTTGACCCGGTAGAACTTGGCGTGCGCCTGGGTCCCGAGGCGCTGCAGCCCCGC
>JAYFQW010000090.1 GCA_034926675.1 Clostridia bacterium
CCGCGCCATACTCCGAGGCAAAGAGCCGGATCCCTGCAAAGCCAAGGTCAGGCGCTGCAAGTAGGACTCCTGTTCCGAGGGGTTCACGGATCACTCCAAGGATAGTAAGCGCCAGGGTGAATCCAATCCCCATCCCGAGGCCGTCCATGAGAGAGGCCGCGGGGCCGTTCTTGTAGGCAAATGCCTCGGCTCTTGCAAGGATGATGCAGTTCACGACGATCAGCGGCACAAACACACCCAGCACCTTGTGGAGTTCGGGCAGGTAGGCTGCCATCGATAGATCCACGATGGTGACAAATGTGGCAATGACCACGATGAAGCACGGGATTCGGATCTCATCCGGGATTGCCTTCCGGATGAGGGATATTATCAGGTTCGATCCCACCAGCACGAATGTGGCAGCGATTCCCATTCCGATTCCGTTTGATACGGCAATCGACGCCGCCATCGTGGGGCACATGCCAAGGAGCAGCCTGAACGTGGGGTTCTCCTTATAGATTCCGTTGGTGAACGCCTGAAGTGGACTTACACTCACCTTGCAGCACCTCCAGCGAAGCCGAGGGTTGACACGAGATTGCGGGCGGTATTCACGCCAGCAACCACTCCCCTCGACGAAATCGTGGCGCCGGATATGGCCTGGATTTCGCCGCCATCCTTGCTGACGGCAAGTGCAGCGGAAGAGGCCCCCTTGCCGATGAACTGCTCCTGAAAGCCGAGATTGGTGATCTTGGCGCCTAGGCCAGGCGTTTCACCGTGGCTGAGCACTTGAAGCCCGCTCACCGAGCGGTCAGCCTTCACGCCAACCAGAAGAGTGATCTTGCCTCCGTATCCGGAGGCAGCAAGCTTGGCGACTATGCCTTCAACTGACCCGCCCACCGACCCGGTGTACACAGCTTCAACATCAGCGAAGCTCTTATCCTCCCGGATAGCTGAAAGATCCACCTCCGGAAGCTCAGCGAAATCTTCAGCTGATGGAAGGACTGTCTTCATCGACTGCGCGATTTCCTTGGCTCTGCGCTCATCGATTATCTTGCTGGTTATCCCATACACGTAAGCTAGCGAGCCGCCGGACACTGCGCAGATCAGCATGAGGATCAGGCCTAGTCTGAGAGTGTCACGCACGTGCCTTCACCTCCCCGAAACGCCTCGGCCGCGCGAATCTGTCGATGAGCGGCACCGCAGCATTCATGATAAGTATGGAGTAGGCGACGCCCTCTGGATACCCGCCGAAGAGCCTGATGAGCGCTGTTAGCACACCACAGCCAATCCCGAAGATCGCCTGGCCCTTGGGATTGAGCGGAGATGTGACGTAATCGGTGGCCATGAAGAATGCTCCGAGGATGAGCCCGCCCGACAGCACGTGAAACAGTGGATCCTGCCCATAGAGGGAGGTTATGACTGCCACGGTTGCGATGTAGAACATGGGGATCCTCAGGGAGATCTCCTCGCGCCATAGAAGGTAAACCGCGCCTATAAGCAGTGCAAGGGCCGAGGTCTCACCGAGCGAACCTGCTGCATTTCCCATGAACAGCGGCAAATACAGCTTGCTTGCGGATGTAGCCCCGATCTCCCCCATCTTCAGCAGTGTAAGGGGAGTAGCGGTAGACATGGCATCGAAACCGCGGGCCCAGATGGCGCCGTTGGCAGAGGCGGGCCAAACATAACCCGTGGTGGCCATCGCCGACCACGCAGCCACTGCAAAAGCGCGCCCCATGAGCGCCGGATTGAACAGGTTGTAGCCAAGCCCTCCGAAAAGGACTTTTACCACGCCGATGCCAAAGAACCCGGCGAGTATCGGCACCCATACAGGCACATGAGGAGGCAGGACCATCGCGATGAGGAGCCCAGTGACTACTGCGCTCCAATCACCGATTGTCACGGTCCTGTGCGTTAGCTTCTCTAGGATGAACTCGGCAGCCACTGCCGCTGCGATGCTGCATACGATGGAGAGAGCTGCCTGCCAGCCAAAGTAGTGCACAGCCGCGACAGACGCCGGTAGGAGCGCAATGACTACATCCCGCATTATGGTTGGAGTATCGAGCCCCGCCCTGATGTGCGGCGCAGGCGATACGATCAGCATTGAGTCTGCCATCACTTCGCCCTCCGTTCCTTGGCAGCCTGCCTGCGAACGCCGATTTCGAACTTCGCCCGCTTGATCGACTGCACCAGATTCCGGCGGGACGGGCACTCGTAGCTGCACACACCACATTCAATGCAGTCCATGGCGTGGCAGGCTTCTGCCTGATCCCATATCCCAGAGTCACTCCACTGATGAAGCACTGCCGGTTCAAGACCCATGGGGCATGCTTCAATGCATCGCCCGCACCTTATGCATGGCATGGGCTCGTACACGCGCGCCTCCGCCCGACTCAGGGCCAGGATCCCCGAGCAGCCCTTGGAAGTGGGCACATCAGGCGACGACACTGCCATGCCCATCATCGGTCCGCCGAAGATGAGCTTGGCGGGCTCACCCACAAAGCCCCCGCACTGCTCGATGAGTTCGCCTGCGGAGGTCCCGATCTTGACCAGAAGGTTCGCAGGGTGGGCAATCGCAGAGCCTGTGATCGTGACCACTCTCTCGATCAACGGCAGACCGCGATCAAACCTATCGGCAACGGAAACCGCAGTCGCGGCGTTGTTCACGACCACACCCACATGGAACGGAAGGCAGCCAGGCGGCACGTCTCGGCCAAGCGTCGACTTGATCAGCTGCTTCTCAGAACCCTGAGGGTATCTGGTTCTCAACGACACAACTTCAACTCCGGGCGCCTTTGATGCGGCCTTGGTCATTGCCTCAATCGCATCAGGCTTGTTGTCTTCCACGCCGATCACCGTGCGCGTCACGCCCAGCGCCTTCATGAGGATCTGCGCTCCGCGAACGATATCGCCGGATCGCTCCAACATCAGCCGATGGTCAGCCGTCAGGTACGGCTCGCACTCGGCCCCGTTTATCAGAAGAGTGTCAACCTTTGCATTGGCAGGCAGAGTCAGCTTCACATGAGTGGGAAACTCTGCGCCGCCCATGCCGACTATTCCAGCGTCCATTATGATGCCAATGATCTGCTCCTTCGATAGTGACTCCAGGTTTGTCACTGGCGCGCACGTTTCCGCGAGCCTATCTTCGCCATCCGGCTCGATGAAGATGGCCTGGTCGAGGGCCCCAGAGGCGGTTCGCACCGGACCGATTCCCACAACCTTGCCCGAAGTAGGCGAGTGGACAGGAACGGCCAGCTTAGCCCCTGGATTAGCCAGCAGCTGCCCTTTTTGCACTTGGTCTCCCTTGGCGACAATGGGCGCCTGAAGACAACCGGAATTAGCATGAATCAGGACTGCGATTCGAGACGGCAGTTTCGCTGGGACAATCGGCAGCCCGGCCGTGCTCGACTTGTTCTCCGGGGGATGCGTTCCCCCTCGGAACGACCATTTGGGCATGTGCCTCACTCCTTTACCACCGAACCTCCAGTGTGCGTTCACAAGTGCGATACTAGGCAGCAGAACAGCGGTACACTGGAGAACTGCCTAACCAGCTGCTAATCTGGCAGGCACGAAAACCTGCTTAATTGTACACCACGAGAAGGGTGAGCGCAAGAATACATAATACACAGTACACTGGCAGGGCGCTCCCATCGTGACCGGGAACGCCCTGCCGGAGCGCGGAAAAGCAGAACAGAGCAACAGAGGATAGACTCAGTTGATGGCCGCGATCTTCATCACGGCGCCGCCAGTGCCAATCCCGCTACCGCTCCTTCCTCGGGGTGTAATGCGTGTGCAGCAGCTCATGCGCCCTGTCCGAGAGAGGTCGGCCGAGGAAGTCCTGGTAGAGCGCGAGCACCGCAGGATTCCTGTGGGACGTGCGGATTGGCATGTCCCGGTCCACCTGGTACAGCGCCTGGCCCCTCTCGGCGCGAGTGCTCATGACAGTGCCGATGGGCTGGCCCCCGCCGCCCACGCACCCCCCAGGGCAGCACATGATCTCCACGAAATGCCATGGAGCACTGCCTGCCGCAATTCGCTCCAGGATCTTTCTTGCATTGGCCAGTCCGTGGCCCACCGCAACAGATACAGGGGTTCCGCCGACATCCACCGTGGCCTCCTTCACCCCGGAAAGCCCGCGCACACCTGTGAACTCCAGCGCCTCACGTGACAGGGTGCTGCCAGTGATGGTCTCATACACCGTGCGTAGGGCGGCTTCCATGACCCCGCCCGTCGCGCCGAATATGGCGCCCGCCCCAGTGGATATCCCAAGGGGTGCGTCGAACTCCTCCTCCGGCAGCGAAGCGATATCGATCCCAGCCATGCGGATCATGCGCCCTAGCTCGCGTGTTGTTAGGACCACGTCGACATCCTGGCGCCCGGACGCCCTCATCTCAGGGCGCTGGCACTCGAACTTCTTCGCCGTGCAGGGCATAATCGATACGACGAAGATGCGGCCTGGGTCGATTCCAGCATGCTCAGCATAGTAGGTCTTGGCCAGGGCCCCGAACATCTGCTGGGGCGACTTGCATGTGGACACGTGGGGAAGCAGTTCAGGGTAGAAATGCTCTATGAACTTGATCCATCCCGGGCTGCACGAGGTGATGAGCGGCAGGGCATCTCCAGCGCCAATTCTATCGAGGAGTTCGTAGCCTTCCTCCATTATCGTAAGATCAGCGGTGAAGTCAGTGTCGAACACCCGGTCGAAGCCGAGGCGCCTCAGAGCCGCCACCATCTTGCCTGTGACCACTGATCCTGCAGGAAGCCCCAGTTCCTCTCCGAGCGACACCCTGATCGCTGGTGCGGTCTGCACCACTACGTGGATATCCGGATCGGCAATGGCTGCCCATACCCTATCGGTATCGTCTCGTTCCACTATCGCGCCGACAGGGCACGCCAGAGTGCATTGCCCACACAAAGCACACACGGCATCCGACAGATCATCCTGGTATGCAGGCATCACCACAGAGTCGAAACCGCGGTTGACCATGCCTAGCGCAGCCACACCCTGCACGTCGTCGCATGCCTCAATGCATCTGCGGCAGTTTATGCACCTGTCCGGGTGGCGCACTATCGATGGAGTAGATGTGTCATCGGGAAGCCCTCGCGTGATCCGTTCGAACCTGATCTCCCGAATTCCCAGGTCAGATGCTAGGCTCTGGAGTTCGCAATTCAGATTGCGGGCGCAGGAGAGGCAGTCATCCGGATGGTGCGCCAGGAGAAGCTCCACCGCAAGGCGCCGCGCCTCGCGCACCGCAGGGGTGTTGGTCCTCACCACCATGCCGCTGCTCACCGGATAGGCGCATGCAGGCTGGAACGTCTTCTGGCCTGCCACTTCTACAACACACACACGGCACACTGCGGGGCGGCCAAGGTCCTCATGGAAACAGAGGGTCGGGATCTTGATTCCAACAGCACGGGCTGCCTCAAGGATGGTCGTGCCCACATGGGCGCTCACAGTCTTCCCGTCGATTGTCAAGGTTACGTCCGCCAATGACATGCCATGGACCTCCTTTCAGCAGACACCCGCCGGGCAACGCCCTTCAAGGTGAGCAAGGATCTCGTCGGAGAAGTGATCGAAGATCGTGAACAGGGGCACGGAGACTGACTGCCCGAGTGCGCAGAGAGACGATGATCTCATCATGCCTGCGAGCTCCCTTGCGAGCCTGATGTCGGATTCGCTGGCCTGAAGATGCTGTATCTTCCCAACTATCTGCGATAGCCTGTGGGTTCCCTCGCGGCACGGCGTGCATTGCCCGCACGACTCGTGCTCGAAGAAATGGAGCAGAGTGGCTGCGACATCCACGACACAGTGGCTGTCGTCGATGATCAGAAGCGCCCCCGAGCCTAGGGCGGAACCCGCCTGTTGCAGGCTTTCGTAGTCCATGGGAATGTCGAGGTGCGCCTCTGATAGGCACCCTCCGGCGGTCCCGCCAGTCTGCGCCATCTTGAAGCGGCGGCCGCCCGGAATTCCGCCCCCTACCTCGTATATCACCTGCCGCAGCGTGATTCCCATAGGGACCTCAATGAGGCCCTTGTTGTTCACATTGCCAGTGAGAGTGTACACTTTAGTTCCCGGGGATGAGGCAGTTCCGAATTGTCGGAACCAATCGGGGCCATTAGCGACTATTGGAGCGATGTTTGCGATGGTCTCGACGTTGTTCACCACCGTGGGCTTCCCCCATAGCCCTGATGTGCCTGGGTACGGCGGCTTGACCCTTGGCTCGCCCCGTTTTCCCTCCATCGATTCGATGAGAGCAGTCTCCTCGCCGCATACGTAGGCGCCTGCTCCCTGCTTGACTTCGATGTCGAAGCCAAACCCCGAACCGAATATGTCGTTTCCTAGAAGCCCCATCTCCCTGGCTTGCTGAATCCCACGCTCGACGCGCTGGATTGAGGCGTAGTACTCGCCGCGAATGTAGATGAAGCCACGGGTTGCGCCGGTTGCGTAGCCCATGATGATCATCCCCTCGATCACCCTGTGGGGGTCGCCTTCGAGGATGAGGCGATCCTTGAACGTGCCTGGCTCGCCCTCATCTGCATTGCATATGATGTACTTCTGATCAGCCGATGCGCGAGCCGTGAACTCAAGCTTGAGCCCTGTTGGAAACGCAGCCCCTCCCCTGCCGCGAAGGCCCGACTTCTTCAGCGTCTCTATGACCTGGGCAGGCGTCATCTGGGTGAGTGCAGTGCCGGCGGCAAGGTATCCATCGCGGGCTATGTACTCGTCTATGCTATCCGGGTCGATGATTCCTACGTTTGCTAGAACGATACGCTTCTGAATGTCAAAGTAGTGAGATCGTCGGTCGGCATCCTTGGAGATCGCAGGGATCTCACCTTTGTGGCGAAGGCGGTCCACTGGACGGCCTTTCACAAGATGCTCATCGACGATCTCACGTGCATCACCAACAGTCACATGCGAGTATACCGTTCCCTCCGGGTACACCACCATCACTGGCCCCGAATCGCACGGGCCTAGGCATCCTGTCTCGATCACACGAACCTCGCGCGCGATCCCCGCTTCAGCGACGGACCTGATGATCTCGTCGCGAACCGCCCGACATCCGGCGGCAACGCACGGAGACCCGCCGCATACTAGGACATGAGCCCTGTAGAACTCCATTCGGATCCCTCCGTATAGCCCATCCACAAACAACGCGGGGGCCTATTCGTACCGCCTGAGTATAGCCGGCAGGTCTCCTGGGACGAGGTTCCCATATACCGCATCGTCGATCATCAGCGCAGGCGCGACCCCGCAGACCCCGAGGCATGACGTGGTTTCCACGGTGAACCTTCCATCCTGCGTGGTGCCTCCCATGTCCACCCCGAGTTCGCCCAAAAGCGCATCGATGACCTCTCTGGCGCCCATCACGCAGCACGGCGCCGACTCGCAGACCCGGACAATGTGACGACCTCTAGGTTTATCTGAGAACATTGAGTAAAACGTTACAACTCCGAATACTCGACTTTCCGGAATCTCGAGGACACGCGCTACCACACGGAGCGCCTCGCGGGGCAAGTAGTTGCGGAGAGCCTGCACATCGTGGAGGGCCAGGACGAGGTCCTCAGGCCGTCCGCGATAGGGGAGAACGGCCTTCTCCACTGCAGCGAGGAAAACGTCGTCGCACGCGCAGCTGTCGCCCGAAGCAGGTTTTCCACTACAGACGTGCACTCCTCCCATTCTGGGTGCCTCCCTTCCGCCCAAATCGGTTTGGGCCAAACGGATGAGTTTGTGTGCAATTTCACAAAGTGCCCAAACAAAATGCCTCGTGACGCGCCGCGCACCCTCAGCTCACGGGTGGCTACTTGGTGGATATCACGAGGTCTCCAACAACCTGCCCGTTCACAACGTGGCTTGCTATGATCTTTCGCGCCTTCTCAGGTGTGACGTGTCCGTATGTAACCTTCGGCTCACCCTGCTTCATGATGTCCACGATCGGCTCCTGCTCACACATGCCCACACACCCTGTCTGCGTGACCACGACGTGGCGAAGGCCTCGAACACCGATCTCATCCATGATGGCCGTGAGTGTATCGCGGGCGCCAGCAGCTATCCCGCATGTGCCCATTCCAACCACAACCCTCACGTCTTCATTGCCCTCCCGCAGCTCCGTCATGGCCTGGGCGCGCTCCTTGATCTTTTTCAGGTCTTCCAGCGACTTCATGCGCCATAACACTCCTTCGCGAATGGTCTTGGCTACAATAGCAGTATATAGCATCAGGCGTACAATGAGCAACCGTGCCGCAGTCGGCACGGTTGACTCAGGAGGCGTGGTCGCGCGCGCTGGTTACCAGAACCTGGGCAGGAATGCCGCCAGCACGATTATCGCAAGCAGGATCAGGAGCATTCCCCAGGAGCCAGACCCGAATCCGATGCAACCCGGATCAGGGTTAGCCTTCACTACGTCACCAACTGTCATCTGCGAATCCCCCTTCTAGCAAGCTGGGTCACCAGGGAAACCAGAACACCGCGATTACAATTATCCCCAAGAGGATCAACGCTAGGTTCCAGGAGAACATGCCCCTGAAGGGACCAAACCCTACGCCATCCACCTCGATCGCTCCTCCCGTAGAAGATTACCGTACGCGGGTCGCGCCCGCGGGCTGATATATAGTATGAAGCTCGTGCTATCCGTGACGCTTTTTCCACGTTCATGCATCGGAGCAAAGAAGAACCCGCGGGGGCCGCTTTTCATGCAGCCTCCGCGGGTGTTGCGCAGGTTACGCTACCGCAGACCTAGAATAGCCCCACAATCTTGCCGTCGTGATCTATGTCGACGTTGGCAGCTGCAGGGATCTTGGGAAGGCCCGGCATGGTCATTACCTCTCCCGTCAGGACCACTAGGAACCCGGCGCCCGCCGAGACGCGCACCTCTCTCACGGTGAGCTTCCAGCCCTTCGGCGCCCCCTTAAGATCTGGATCGTCCGACAGGGAATGTTGGGTCTTGGCGACGCATATCGGGAGTTTCTCGAAACCCAACTTCGTCAGGTGCGAGATGTTCTTGTCTGCCCCCGCAGTGTACACAACCCCATCGGCGCCGTAGATCTCGCGGGCGATGATCTCGATCTTCGCCTTGATGGGCAGCTCCGGATCGTATATGGGATGGAAGTTGTTCTCATCATGCTCGAGGGCATCGATGATCTCCTTGGCCAGCTCGATTCCGCCTTCGCCGCCTCTTGCCACGACCTCCGACAGCGCGCTTCTGACCCCCATGGCGTCGCAATGGCTCTTGACCAGATCCAGCTCTGCCTGAGTATCGGTTGGGAACCTGTTTATGGCCACGACGATCGGCACGCCATACTTCTTGAGGTTCTCTATGTGCTTATCCAGGTTGGCGCAGCCAGCCTCGAGAGCAGGCAGGTTCTCGAGAGCCACCTTGGCCTTGGGCACACCGCCGTGCATGTTGAGAGCCCGCACCGATGCCACCAGCACTGCCACATCAGGCTTCAGCCCGGTGAACCTGTAGACGATATCGAAGAACTTCTCAGCGCCGAGGTCTGCAGCGAATCCGCCCTCCGTCACCACATAGTCGGCGAGCTTCAATGCCATGCGCGTCGCGATGATCGAGTTGTTGCCATGGGCTATGTTGGCGAAGGGTCCGCCATGCACGAACGCGGGCTGGCCCTCGACTGTCTGAACCAGGTTAGGCTTGATCGCGTCCTTCAGAAGAACCGCCATCGCGCCGACTGCCTTGACGTCCGCTGCAGTTACCGGTCTACCGTCATGGGTGTACGCAATGATGAGACGGGCCAATCGCGCCTTGAGATCGTCCATGTCGGCAGCGAGGCAGAGGACTGCCATGATCTCAGAAGCCACGGTGATGTCGAACCCTGACTCACGCGGAGTCCCGTTCGCCGAGCCGCCGAGCCCACATACGATGCTCCTGAGCTGACGCTCGTTCATGTCCATTACCCGGCGCCACACAATCCTGTGCAGGTCGATGCCGAGTTCGTTTCCCTGGTGGATGTGGTTATCTAGCAGTGCCGCGAGGAGGTTGTGAGCCGTGGTGACTGCGTGGATGTCCCCGGTGAAATGCAGGTTGATATCTTCCATCGGAAGGACCTGCGAATAGCCTCCACCGGCAGCGCCGCCCTTAACGCCGAAGGTCGGGCCGAGCGAAGGCTCGCGCAGGCAGAGAAATGCCTTCTTGCCGAGCTTGCCCAGGGCCTGAGTTATGCCAACAGCAGTGCACGTTTTGCCCTCTCCTGCGGGAGTCGCCGTAATAGCAGTGGTATAAATGAGCTTGCCGTTGGGCCTGCCGGCCAGCGCCTTGAAAACCCCGAGCGATGCCTTTGCCTTGTACTTGCCATAGAACTCGATATCGTCTTCAGTGAGTCCCACCTCTCGCGCGACGTCGATGATGGGACGGAGTTTGGTAGACTGCGCTATCTCTATGTCACTCAGCATTTCGGAACCGCACCTCCACCCTAGTGCCTGGACCTAAGCCAGGCATCGATGCCCCTAGCTGAACGCTTTCCACCACCCATGGCGGAAATGACTGTGGCCGCGCCGCTCACAATGTCGCCCGCGGCCCATACTCCGGGAATACTGGTCGCTCCATGTTCGTCGCTGGCGCTGATGTTGCCTCTCCGGTCGAGGGTTAGGCCTTTCATAGTCCGGATGAGCAGCGGGTTCGGGCCCTGCCCGACAGCTACGATGACCGTGTCTACATCGATGACAAACTCGGACCCAGGGACGACCACCGGACGCCTTCGCCCACTCGCGTCCTCCTCTCCGAGTTCCATCCTGGCACACTCCATACCGCTCACGGCGCCACGGCCGTCGGAGATGATCCGAGTAGGGTTGGTGAGAAGCATCAGCTCCACGCCTTCCTCCTCGGCGTTCTCGATCTCTTCCAGCCGAGCCGGCATTTCGGTGCGAGAGCGCCGGTACACGATCTTCACGTCCTCCGCTCCAAGGCGGAGAGATGTTCGGGCCGAATCCATGGCCACATTGCCCGCGCCCACCACTGCCACGCGCTTGCCCAGGTTGATGGGGGTATCATACTCGGGGAACCTGTAGGCCTTCATCAAGTTCACCCGAGTTAGGAATTCATTCGCCGAGTATACGCCATTGAGGTTCTCTCCTGGAATGCCGAGGAAGAATGGCAGGCCGGCGCCAGCGCCGATGAAGGCTGCTTGGTATTCCCCCGACTCCAGCATCTCGTTGAGATCGAGCGTCAATCCCACCACTACGTTGGGGAAGATCCTTACGCCCAGTGTGCGGACGTACTCGACTTCCTTGTCCACTATCGCCTTGGGGAGCCTGAACTCGGGAATGCCGTAGCGCAAGACTCCTCCGGTATCGTGAAGCGATTCGAACAAATCGACGCGGTAGCCCATCATGGCGAGATCAGCGGCGCACGTGAGCCCCGCCGGACCGGATCCCACCACAGCAACCCTGCACTTGCTAGGGTCGAAGCCATCCGGTGATACCGCCGCGGCCGCAGGCTCAGATGTCGCGGCCGGAAGCTCAGATGTCGCGACCGCAGGCTCAGATGTCGCGGCCGGAAGCTCAGATGTCGCGGCCGGCCCATCGGCATCGTGACCGCAGTCAGGCTCGTCCGTCCTGTGCTCACGGGACCAGTCCGCGACGAACCGCTCCAGAGCCCCTATCGACACAGGCTTGAACTTCTTTCCGAGGGTGCAAAGGCTCTCACATTGGGATTCCTGCGGGCAAACGCGCCCACATATGGCAGGGAGGCTGTTCTTCTCTTTGATTTTTGCCTCCGCCTCAGCGAACTTGCCTTCCGCGATGAGGGAGACAAAATCCGGTATCTGGATCTCCACCGGGCAGCCTCCGACGCATGGACGATTCTTGCATTGAATGCATCTCTTGGCCTCGCGAACTGCCTGCTCCGGCTCAAGCCCCAGCGCAACCTCCTTGAAGTTGCTTCGGCGAACTTCGGGCGACTGCTTGGGCATCTCTGTTCTCTCGACTATCTCCCGTGGCACTTGCACTCACCCCTAGTCGCCTCGTAGTGGTCCTTAGCGATCTTCTCCTTGGCGCAGAAGAAGCTTTGGCGCGCCACGAGCTCGTCGAAATCCACCTTGTGTCCATCGAATTCCGGACCGTCGACACAGGAGAACTTGACCTCTCCGCCCACTGTGACCCTGCAGCATCCGCACATTCCAGTGCCATCCACCATGATCGCATTCAAGCTCACCAAGGTGTGTATGTTGTACTTCCGGGTGACATTCACTGCGGCCTGCATCATCCGCACTGGCCCTATGGCGATCGCCTCGTTTATCTCCCGCCCTGACTGTATCAGGGCCTCTAGAGCGCCACTCACGAACCCGTGGTAGCCGAAGCTTCCATCGTCAGTGGCGTATATCACCTCGTCGCTCGCCTTCTCCACTTCCTCGGTGAGGATCAGCAGATCCTTCGTGCGAGCCCCAACTATGGAGATGACGTGATTTCCGATGGCTTTGTGCGCCCGGATCTCAGGGAGCATCGGCGCCACCCCTATGCCTCCCGCGATCGCTACTACGGCGCCCACCCTCGCGATGTGGGTGGCCGTTCCGAGGGGACCCACGACATCGAGGAAGGAATCGCCAACGCCAAACGTGCCCATCTCCTGCGTGCTCTTTCCGACCTCCTGGACAACCAGGGTGATCGTGCCCTTGTCGGGATCATTCCCGGCAATAGTAAGCGGGACCCTCTCTCCAGTGGCGTTCGTACGCACGATCACGAAGTTGCCCGCACGCGCCCGCTTAGCAACAAGAGGAGCCTCCACTTCGAAGCGATGCACCCCAGGAGCAAGGACGCTTGCATCAACAATTCTGAACATCCAGTCACCCCCATTGATTGCGGTTCACCCCCCACACGCGTGAGGACAGCCCAGAAGCGCGGTCGACCGGGCGACCAGGCGACCCCCGCGCACACAAGGCGCGCCCAGTCCGAACGTGTGCAGGTGTATCAACTCATGCACGACAGCCGACCCGCGCGCGCAGGGCGCGACCAGGGCGCAGGCGCGATCACCAGAGCGCAAGGCCAGCCGTAGATCACCGTAAATAATCATATAGGTATCGGCGCAGGGGGTCAACTGAGGAGTCCCTATTGAAGCGCTTGTTGTGGCGCCCGTCGGGGCGCCTGCTGAGGCTCCTGCTGAGGCGCTGTTGTGGCGCCTGTTGGAGGACCAGGCGCGAGGCCCATGGTTGATCGATGCTTGCCTAAGCCAGCCATTGGCTTGGCAATCCACTCGCTGGGCGTCCACATTGGCCTGGTTTACTGCAGGCTAGAGTTTGTGAGGCTCGGCCTCCGTTTGGCCTCGGGGTTGACCTCGGGGTTGACCTCGGGTTGGTCGAACGTCTCCTGTGCTCATGGTAGAGTTGATCCACAAATGGTGTTTCTCCATGAGAACTGGTATCTGCCTTTCTACCTCACCTGGCGTAGCTGTAGGTCGGATCGAGGTAAGCCCGGCCCAGGGCCTGGTTCGCGACAGTAGCTCGGTTCGGCCGATCGCGAATACCCGGAAAGTGGGACGTGGTCACTCCGTTCGCATTCTGCAGGCGGTCAGTGTCCAATTCGTCGACATTGACAGGTTGTCTCCCGCAGCCGAGGCTCATGCGGATTCCATGACGCGTCCGGGTAATCCTCGAAAGCACATCTAGCTGCGAGTCGGCCAAGCCACATTATGCCATGATCCTGCCCTCTCGCGAGCAGTGCTGCCAATCTCGTCGGAGCAGGTGTTCGGAGCGTCTCAATGCTGGATTCATCGACATTGCGGGCGTCTCAACGTCGATTCCGTCGACATTGAGCTCGTCTCACTGCTGGTTTCGTCGACATTATCGCTCCAGTACTCAGTCGCGCAACGTTGCCCACGCGTCTGGCCTAGCAACAACGCCTGCGGCAATCACGGGTGAGGAATCCGCGTCCCAGGACGGAATTCAAGGACCAGCATTCTTCCAGTGGCCTTTGGTCGATTAGTTCAGGCTCAGAGACGAATTCGATCCATCCTCTGACCTCTGCGGGCGCGCTTGACAGCGTTCTCGTCTGTATGAAGCATGCCGGGTGGGCTGGCCATGCCAGCCCTACATCTCAACCCGAACCGCGCCCCGTAGATACGAAGCGCCAGCTACATGACATTCATAGACGACCGTCTCTCCTTGCTGCCTGAACAAGGTCGAACATGAAAGGCCTCCCGTGGGGGCCAATCGTGGCCAGGAGTGCGACGGCGTCGTCTACATCGGCAAGAGCCCTGTGCAGCTGGGACGAGCGAATCCCAAATGAGCGGGTAAGGCTTTCGAGCCGGGCCGAGGGCTGGCCGTAGACGCGCCAGGGTATGTCTTTGCAGGAACAGGCCCAGGGGATGTGGACTGCCTGCGGGAACAGCCTGGTTACGAAGGGGCGATCAAACGAAGCGTTGTGCGCTATCAGAAGCTGGCTCTGGCCGAGCAGGTCGGCGACGTAGGTGAAATCCAGGTCCTTGCCGCGAAGGGTTTCGAGGGTGAGCCCGTGCACGCGGGCAGCGCCGGGCGTGATGGGAACGTGCGGCTCGCGAAGACCAGTGTATGAGCTCATTGTCCTGAGGATGGCGCCTGTTGCCGGATCATACTTGAACAGCACCATCGCGAGCTCCACAATCTCCTCAGTCCTGGGTGATAGACCGGTAGTCTCAACGTCAAGGAAACATGCAGTAGACACTGGTAGGCCCTCCACACTGTATCTTCCAGTAGTAGAATACAGCACCCACGCGGCGCCAGCCAGGCAGAGCACGTGCGGCTCATTTCCGTTTTCTGCCTTGAATGGTACCACAATGTGTGATGCTGCGCAAGAACACCGGGCGTCGATGTGCAGCCATTGAGGATGCGCTGGACGACTAGCTGGCGTTCACATCGTTCCAGAGAAGTAAGTGCGCTCATCGTCACTGCTGGATTCGTCGACATTATCGCTCTAGTACTCGGTCGCCGGATGTCACTGATTGGGGCAGTCGCTTGATGGCCTGCTCGAAGTGCTCTTCCACCGGCGAGGGCTGGTTGATGCGCCACGCGCGGTGTTTCTCATATTCAAGCTGGGCCTTTGCGAGCGCCTGCTCGTGTGAGACTGATCCTGCATGGGCCAGCAGCTCTCGCCCGCTTAGCCTCAGGAAACCGTCGAGCTTGGCTATCCAATCGCTCATATACATCGGCTTTCGCCCCAATGCCTGAAGCTCAGCGAACTCCAGGTAGGACGCAACAATGCGGTTGAGGATGTCGAGTTCCTCTGATGTGAGAAAGTTTTTCGCAATAGCGGCTTCGCTCTTGCTGAGCATGTCGCCACTCCAGCTGGTGAGCCCCATATTCTCTTTGGTTGCGTCAGCGCGACGGTACACAACCTCCGCTGCCGTCTGCCCGTGGGCAGCCCAGTGCATCTTGTTCTGCACCGTGGCGAAAAGCCGCTGGGACATTTCAGTGCTGGAATCGTAATCGATGCTGGTAGCGTAGATATCCAGCACCTTACGCCAAAACACCTTCTCAGACGACCGAATGTCGCGTATACGCGCCAGCAGTTCATCGAAGTAGTTGCCGCCGCCAGCTCGCTTCAGGCGGTCGTCATCCATGACGAAACCTTTGACGATATACTCACGCAGGCGTTCAGTGGCCCATATGCGAAACTGAGTGCCGCGGTGCGACTTCACTCGATAACCTACGGAGATGATCACGTCGAGGTTGTAATAGTCGACGTGATAGGTCTTGTTGTCGGCTGCAGTTGTTGCAGATTCTGCAACAACTGACTCCCGTACTAGTTCTCGCTCATCGAACAGATTCTTGATGTGCCTCGATATGACCGACTTGTCGCGCTGAAACAGCTCAGCCAGTTGGTTGAGCGAGAGCCAGCAGGTTTCTCCGACGAAGAACACCTCCAGCCGAGTCTGACCGTCCTCCGTCTGGTAAAGCAGAATCTCAGTCGGTTGGGGCAGTGCTTGTGTGCCCTGATTCACTCACCCATCACCTCCGTATCGTTCAGCAAGGGGGTGACACGAACCCTGCCTGTGAGCAGGTCTTGCATGAGCCCGGTCTTCAGGGAGCGAAGCTTGCGGTAATGGGCAAACTCGCTCTCTACTGCTAACTCAACTGCACTAGCTCGATTCGCGATCTCCTGCTGTTCTTCGTACTCGGGTAAAGGCAACAGAAGGCTCCCCATCACGGTGCTGTTCAGGCTGGGCATCGTTGAACCAACTGCACGGGCAGCAACTTGCCGCTGCACCAGTCCAAAACGGTACATAGCTGCAAGCCATCTGGATTCAACCAGCCTTGCCGGAACCCTTAGCATGAAGCAGCCAGTTCCGCAGAGCCAGCCACGTCCATGCACGCCTATAGCGGTCGCCCGCGACAAATCGCCACGCCTGGAAAACACGATGTCATTGTCATGAAGTCGGTACTGAGCCATTGATTGTGCCTTCGCTTCTGTTACCCGCGCAATCATCTCGAGCTGCACTTTTCCGTCTACAATGTTCTGCGGCATGACTACGGGAACCCCTTCAGTCACGTACTCCTGTGCGTGCAACTGGCTGCCGAACGGCCCCGTGCGTAGGACAGCGCCAGTCTGGCGAAGGATACTTCCCAAGCTGTTGACTTCCCACTCCACCGGAATCCTCCCCAAGGGCGAGTCCTTGAACCGGTGGGTCTCTTCGGAGCGAAGATTACCTTGCTCATCGATGCCACGGGTAAGGAGGTCCTCAATCAGGCCGATCTTGATGCTCTGCTGTTTGGCGATTAAGGCCTCGGTCTGCTCGATTGCCTGGTCCACTGTGGAGAGGATTTCGGCGATCCTAGTCTGCTCAGCCATGGCGGTGGGGAATGAGAGCTCAACACGCGACAGAGCCGCCTTCGAGATCTCGGCAAACGTGGTTCCTTCGCCAAGCCTCTTCACCTTGTCGATGTTGAAGAGTACATTGCGGCAACCTCTGCTTCGGGGATGCCTCCGACCAGGTGCGCCTGCACGTCCTCGGGTTCTGCATCGGGGGTATTGTCCACATAGCGGCGGATGTTCAGGTTGTAATCGTGGTCGTCCACAATCTCAGTCTTGCTAACTAGGCGACTGTACTTGGGAATCTCCCGCTTATGTGTGAATACGAAGTCGATCTTCTCGATATCCTCGGGGCGAAGCCTATTCTGGGCCTTGCCCTCGGCGTATTCCCGATCCGCGTTGATGAACAGCACCTTGTCACGAAGAGCATCGGGCTTGTTCTTGTTGCACACAAGCACGCAGGCGGGGATGCCTGTGCCATAGAACAGGCCAGGCGGCAGGCTGATGATGGCCTCAATCACATCGTCGTTGATCAGGATCTCTCGGATGAGCTTCTCCTTGCCACCGCGGAAGAGCACACCGTGCGGCATGATCGTGGCCATGTGACCGCGAGGTTTCAGGCTGGCCAGCATGTGTTGCACAAACATCAGGTCGGCCTTCTTGCCCGTTTCAGGGGTCCATTCACGGAAACGGTTGGGGAATCTCATATTGGCACGGCTGTAGTTCTGGGAGAACGGCGGATTGGCAAGCACACGGTCGAACTTGCGCACCTGCCCATTATCTAGGATCAGCGGGTTTGCTAGCGTATCCCCATTCTCAATGGTGGAGCGGGTGATGTTGTGGAGGATCATGTTCATAATGCAGATCGACCACACAGTGCCGTTGGAGTCCTGGCCGAAGAGGGCCAGGTCGTTAGGGTCTTGACCCTGCTCCTCAACGTACTGGTGCGACTGAATCAGAAAGCCCCCGGAGCCCACGGTGGGATCTATGAAATTGCCGTCTTTGATACAATCGGGCGCGGAAGCATTACCTCTCTGCGTTGTGGCAAAGGGGCGCGAAACCGCTTGATATAAGGGCTTTTGCAGGATCGAGCACCCCCGCGAGAGCCTTTTTGTCTGTCTAAAGCCCATTGTCGGCGGGACTTTCCGCCTTGCTATCGCTGTAGTTATCATCGGAAATGCACACCCCCTTGCAGGCTTCCGAGGCAAACTTATAAGGTATAGGCAAACTTATAAGGTCTTCGCTTTTACGTCAACGTGCCGTTCTTAATGTGGTAAGCAATACCGCGATCTTTGCAGAACTGAACTACTATTTCGGCTTGCTCATTGTAGAAAGCTCGGTGTTTTGTGAATGCAGAAATTTCCTTGCTGTAATTTGTTCTCCCGAATATAATCCGATTCGTAAACGAAACGGCGTTCAGAACCGCCATCAGGTCTTGCTGTATGAGGTTAGGAGTAGGGTACGGCTCAATGCTCACCCACGTTTTACAGCCACGGTCGCTAAGGACTTTCAGGGCGCCGATTCTTTCTGCATATGACGCCGCACCAGGCTCAATACGCCTGCGGAAATCTTCATCAAGCGAAATAAGGGTAATGCCATATTCATTTTTGTCAGACTGCTCCGCTAACTCGATAGGCAGTAGACCTTTTGTGAGAACGGTACAGCGAATACCCGCCGCATTCAATTTCTTGATCGCTGCCATGCTCATCGCTCCGACCTCGTCATATCCATACATAAAAGGGTCGGTAGTGAAGCACAGTTGGACGGATTCGATCTTCGTTTTCAACTTCGGGATTTCACGTTCGAGGATTTCAAGGGTGTTGCTGACAAGTTTAGGCTTGCACCATTCCTCATACGTTGCTGCTTTTCCGAATCTCTTAGCCATCAGAAAAGCATAACAAGGGTATAAACATCCGTGGGAACACCCTGACACGTGGTTCATAGTGTAATCCCCATATTCCACGCCTGTTTTGTAGAGCATAGTCTTCCGCGTTATGGTGTCCATAATCGTTGACTCCTTTTCCGCAGTAAGAGGGTATTTCCCTTGCCCTCCTGCCAAAATTTAGTTGGCTTGCCGTTATCGGTAACCGCAGGCGTCCGCTGAACATCTATGTATCCGATTTTTTCAAGCGACTTTAGGACAGAGCCATTCCGACCGCTGCTCAAGCGAGATAAGTCGCAAAGGACTCCGTACTCGTTGTAAAAGTCCGCTAAGAACTTGTTCAGCCGAGTAAAACCTGTAGTGTTTTCGAGAAGGGCCTTGACTCTATCCATAAGCATATCATCGCTGACCATCACGTTTTCTGCTGTTTGAGGTATAAGGCTGAGCTGCCCGTCGCTCTGAATCTCAATAACCAGCCGGTCAGTACGCTTGGCAATATTGTCCGCCATCAGGGTGCAGCCATCAGGGTGATTCGTCGCGTGAACCATCCGATACTTCGGGTGCTGGCCGGGTTTCAAGCTGATCGGCATATCCAAAACATATGTATAGTTCCGCCGCAGACGCTCCTTGTATCGTAGCGAGAATTCCTTTTCGGCAGCATAACAGTCTATTTTCCCCGTGCTGTAAGCATCAACAATTGCCTGCCAATAGTCGCCGCCCGCGATGTCATTCAGTTCCTGAAACGAATCAAGCACGGAACTGTCATATTCCTCAAGATCACTGAATATCTCGTCTTCCCGCTCACGGAACACAACCTTCTTGACCCTGCAAGCCTCGCGAATGAAGCCGAAAGAGTTTAGGTTTATCAGCAACTCAGCAGTGCTGAATGCTACCGCCAATGAATCCAACAGCGTGGCATTAAGAACCTTTACGCCGTAAGGATCGACGTAGAGGAACACATTAAGTGATCGGTTTGAGGACATCGCCTTTTGAAGCAGGGGTTTTATGTTGTCCTCAAACTTGCCGCCAATAACCTCACATCGGCTTCGGTGCTGGCTTGGGATGTTTCCTTCGAGGTCTTGGTAATGGTTGAGCTCTATAAACTTCATATCAACAGCCGGTATCCGACCACGGCAAACCGCGAGGCTGCTGTCCAGACTCTGGAGAGCCGTGAGCGGAGAGCCGGGCTTGCCGTCGTCGAACATACCTTTACCCGCGAAGCAGTCCACATAAAGAACGGGATTGCCTATAGACAGAATCTTATTGAAATACGGAACCAGGTAGCAACCGAAAAGCTCATCCTTGACTTCTGACCAAATCTTCTTTTTCTCGAAGAAGCGACTATTGTCTTTGGGCATGCACATTTCCTCCGTAGTGCGTTTACACGGCTATGTCATTGCTCGTCAAGTAAGATTTCAAGCGGCGAGCGTGTGTCAATGAGGTATCGGAAGCTGGAATTCGCTTGAATGCTTCTATCGGCGACAATCGCATATTCCCATGGTTTACCGCCGTTGTTGGCGTTCCATTCGCTGACCGTGCGGCAATATTCAGATCCAGCGCGTCCTTTTTCCTGGACTTCGGGCGTAGCGATCTCATTGAACGCCTTAACCTCGCACATATAAATACGTTCGGCGGTCTCCACGATGAAGTCCGGCTCATAGTTCTGGCGTTGCTTTCCCCAGTAGATATTGAACTGCCTGGGTGCCGGGCGCAGCCATTTCAGTACGTCGCCATCCTGTTCCAACACGCGAGCAAATTCAAGTTCGGGCAGGCTGTCAAACTTGTAGAGGGTATGACAAGCCTTGGTGAAGCCTTTGAACACCTTTTGCCGAACCTCGCCCGCACGAACGGTGACGGTATAGGCGTAGATGTCGTCGGCTTTGATCTTGCTGCCAAAGCTCCCTTCAATACGAGAGAAAGGCCGTATTTCTGTCGCTGAGTACGCCACATCGCTCTCGTGGAAATGCTCATTCATTTGGGCGTAAATGAAATCGGCAATCGTTCGCGCCTGCTGCCGCATCACTTTTTCGGTGTCTTCGGCATTCAAGTACGATAAAAAGTGCTTTTTAGCCTGAGCGATAAGAGAGAAGATCAGCTTGCCACATTTGGTATAGTCGATATTGTCCTTGACGATGATATACTTCGCCACTTCATTCTCAGGGCTATCGGCGGGCTTCCTGAGTAACTCGATGTCATCGCCCTCAAACTCAATCAGCCTCCCGCCTTCGGAGAGTTCCCGCCCGATAATGGTATCGTCGGCCGGGCGCAGATTCATATTGCGGGTATTGAGGTCGAAGTCGTCAAAGCGGTACACGGAAACGCTCTGCGGGTTGATGACCAGTTCGGGAATCGGAATGATCGTCCCTGTCAGAGCCTCCACACAATATTCAATCGCGCTTTCGGCCGCTTTGCGGATTTCCTCTTTGTTTATCTCTACTTCGGGGAAGTGGGTCTGCACCTCCCGGACAATCTGCTTGGTGATGATTTCTCTTGTCTGCGTGTCGGTTCGCACATCCGTGAAAGAGGAAACCCTGCGGGACATATCCACGACGTATAGAGCCGCCTTTTCCGCAACAAACGAAGCCACGCCGGTTCGAGTCTCTTCAGGCAGATCGTTGCTGAATATGCTGGAAATCTCGTGGGTGAAGCTCTCAGACGACACCTGCACCTCGTAAGTCGGCTTAATCTCCACGGGCTCCGTTTCCGCACTACCCACATCGGGAATAAGGGACGGGTCGATGTAGTAGATCTTCCGCACGAGGGAGTTCGGGTCGTTTGCAAGGTCTACGATAGCTTTAAACTTATCGTGGCTAACGATGGAAAGGTGGTCAACCTCATCCACACCAGTGCGCTCGCCGTAGGGCAAGCGGAGACCTCTCCCGATGGTCTGCTCCGTGAGCGTTTCTGACGCGGATGCGCGGAGCGGCACAATGGTATAGAGGTTCTTGACATCCCATCCTTCTTTCAGCTTGTCAACGTGGATCACGATTTCGATCCTATTATCCGGGCTTTCAAGGCTAAGAAGGAGTTCGGTGTTTTCGTCACTTTCCACCTTGCCTTGCTTTGAGTTGATTTCCAGAACCTTATCTGCGTAGTAGCCGTCATAAAACTCGGCTGAGGTCAAAAGATCGCGTATCTGCTTCGAATGTGCGATGTCCTTAGCCACGACCAGCACAAACGGTTTCACAAAAGGCTTGCCGTAGTTGCGGGCGTATACATCCAGTTTGGCCTTGGTGTCGATGTGCAGTTTGATGCCGTCTATCAACTTCTCTCGGTCAAGCTGGTCGTCGGTATATTGGCTCGAGTCAAAGTCGCGCCGCGTCCATACGACGGGTTCTTTGACGTACATCTTATCTTTAAGAGCATGGGCAAGGGAATACTCATAGACCACATTTTTAAAGTCCACCTTGCCCCTACCGGTCTGTATCTGCGGCGTCGCCGTGAACTCGACGCCTATCATTGGGTTGAGGTCATTGATAACCCCGAAGCCCTGCTCGGCATGATAGTGGTGACTCTCATCCATCATTACGCACAGGTCAGGCAAGGAACGCAGGAAATTGAAATATGATTGCCCCAAAACCTCATGCAAGCGCATAACCCGTGCCATTTCTGCTTCTACGCCTCGCCCGTGGGTAAGCTTGGCGATGTTGAATATATGGATGTTGATATTTGAGATTTCAGATGATGTCATTCGAAGCTGCGAGGGGTTGAAACTATTAAAGTTGTCACCGTCGATTAAATACGGCTGCGCAACAAAATCATACAGCCCCGAAAAGACATACTTCTCAGGGTATTGCTGGCTAAAATCTCTCTTAAGTTTTTCATAAATCGTTCGGTTCGGCGCAACGACAAAAAAGTTGTTCACCTTTTTTACACGATGAAGGTATGCCATAATCGCTGCCATCAGACGGGTTTTACCCACGCCTGTGGCAAGAGCAAAGCAGATAGATGGGAACTCCCGCTCGAAGCTGGTCACGGTGAGGAACTTCTCGCGGACGCAGTCAAGCTGCGCCGCCAACGCTATGGGGTGCTGCCTATCGATCTCAGTTATCTGCTCCGGTGAGTATACGCGTTCTTCTTCCTTCTGCGGGTTGCGCTCCGCCTGCGCCACCCAGGGTACTTTTTCCCATTTTAACAGGTCAAGGATTTCCGCGAATACGCTGAGGGCTTCCTGTTGCGGTTTGCGCAGTGACATGCTTACGTTAAGGTCTTTTATCAGATCAAGTTTACGTTCACTCGGCATCTTCAAAGTCCTCCTCCGTCTCCTCAAAGTCGGGCAGTTCCACAACGTTCAGGTTATAATTCTCCGCGCCATACTCGCATTTGGATAGCACCGACTGCGGAATTTTACGGAGTTTGATGTTCGGAAAATTGTTCTTGATCCCGACTTGGAACGCCGAAGCGCAGATGACCAGCGATTGCATATCGGAGAAGTGCTTCGCAATTTCTCCGAGCAGCGGTGCGGTGATGTACTGCGTGGTCACGAAGATGAATCCGCCTACGTTGTTCACGCCGTGGATATACGGGTTACCCTCACGGGGCGCAAATCGATAGCCGCACAGCTTAGCAACAGCGGCGGCGAGCATCGTCGCGTCGTACTGGTCGGAGATAATCTCAAAACCGTTCTCGTCCTTTATAATCAGCGTCGGCGCAAGTTCATAGAACTTGAACCCACCACCGCCTTGCCAGCCAATCGTAGGAGATATGCCCGTCTGGTCTCCATCAACAACAGATTTCAAACGCGGAAGGCAATGGGTGTAACAGTGGTCACCCAGCTCAACCCCAATATATTGCCTTCCGAGTTTGTGGGCAGTAGCTGCTGTTGTTCCACTTCCGAGGAAGGAATCAAGGACGATGTCGCCGGAGTCGCTTGCCATCTCGATTATGCGTTGAATAAGTGCTTCCGGTTTCTTGCCTCCGGTAAAGACGACACCGCCCTCTTTGTTGACATTGTTCCAGTTGAAACCTTCCCAATAAGTCCCCAGCTTTTCCTTCTTTATGATACGACCGTCCGTCGCCTTTTCAGCTGTATCCTTTAACCAAATAACACGCCTGATTGTGGGGCTGATGTAGTGGTGGTATACCCGCTTGCCTTTATCTCTGCCAGTTTTGGGAATGTAAGAGGCAATCAAAGCCTCATCATCGGCCAGTTGCTTGAACTCGTCGATAATACGAGTCCTGATGCTTGTCTGTGCGTTGGTGTCTGAGAAAATTTGGTCGAAGTATGTAGCGTAGGCTTCTTGCTCAGACATTCCGTCGCGAACTAAACGGTTTGTCGTGGTTCGTTTTACACCTTTGAATTTTTGCACCAATATCTCGTCTCCACTGCCGTCCAAGACAATGCGCTCATCAACTTGCTCCCCAACATCCAGCAGAATGCTTGTATATTTCCAACTCTTGCCTTGGCTTTGCATATCCTCTATGAGTTCAAAAAGATCTTCTTCGCTATAGACATTTTGAAACGGATGGAACAGATCATAGCTTTTTGCATAAATGAGGATAAACTCGACGTTTTTCTTCAGCCTTTTATCCTCGCCGCCACCACTTGCACCGGCCGTATTTTTAGTTTTCAAGGCAACAAGATTTATGAAATTACTTCTACCGAAAATCTCATCCATCATCACCTTGCAATAGTTCATCTCCTCATCGTTAAGCTGAACGAAAATAACTCCGTCATCAGCAAGGAGTTGCCGTAACAAAGCCAAACGACTATACATCAGCTTTAGCCAGATTGAGTGTTCAAGATTATCGTCGTACTCGGCGAATGCCTCACCAGTGTTATAAGGAGGATCGATATATATACATTTTACCCGTCCGGAGAACTCCTGCTCCAGGGCTTTCAGCGCAAGGAGATTATCCCCATGGATGAGCATATTGGTGGCGTTGGGATCGCCATAATCATGGCTCGCGTCGTGTAGCAGAATGCGCGGTTCCACGGCGGGCTCCTGTCCCTTGCCAATCCAAGTTAACTCAAGTTTTTGCATCGTGTGTTTCCTCCCTATGCTATCTCGAACGAGAATGTCATTATGCTTTCGAGCGTTGCCTTGCCGTTTAACTGGCGTATGGCTTCGGCTTGCAGGTCAGCGGCGCTCTTCTTTATTTCGTCTTTGCTTTTCAACATTTGCCGCTGTTTCTGCACAATAACCTCGTTCAGTTTATTTATCTCTTCCTGCAAGTCAACAATCTGCTGGAACGTGAGCGAACCGACGTTAGCGGTCATCTGACCTTGTTTCAGCTTGATTTGGCTCCGCAGGTCATTTATCTCACGGCTGAGAGCATCCTCGCAGTCATTACGCCAAGCCTCCAGCTCACCCAACCGCAGAACCAGGCTTTCTTTATTGGCTTCGTCAATCTCGGCGCACTTACGAGCTTGCAGTATCGCTTTGCGCTCATCGAGACGGTCATCAGGCGCAGCAGCTGTGCCAATAACCTCTGCGGGTATTTCCATCATCTGCCCAAATAAGTCGTCGTCAATTTCCACGCCGCTGTCTGTGACCACGCTGATAAGGAGGTGCTCTTCCTTTTCGTTTTCCTTACCGTAATTATAGGTCAGCTTGTCTACCGATACGGCACCGGTAAGCCCGGCGTTGCCATTCCTAAAGAATCCTCTCTGTTCCGCCAATGGCAGGGTGGAATGATTGAAGCGTATCCGTACTGTCGGTGTGGCAAGGGCAGCAGCTGCATCACGCAATTCTGTGTATATCGGTGATTCCGATTCAAGGAACACGCCTGCGTCGCCTGCCTTGGCGTTCTCCCAGGACGGTATGTAGCGCTTGCCCTGATAGTCGAAAGTCCAATCCCTGTCATTGACCCGTGTCGCGCCATGGGCGGCAAAGAGGTCATACTTCCAGCGGTCAAACTGGGCAAGGCTGGCGCGGGTTCTGGTTTCGCAGTCTCGCAGTTTGGCAGTAACGTCTTCGTCAAAGAACTCCATAACCTGCTGAATGGTCTGAGCTCTCTGCTCTTCGATGATATCGGCGTACTGCTGTTGCAAAGCATCAAACGCCCTGTTTATCGTTTCCTCTCCACGGCAATTCTGCACAATGTCGTAAACGGCTCGCTCAAAGTCAATGCCGCGCTCCAACGCACCCAACACCTCATCGGATGATCCGAACACGCCTTCAAACAGCCTGAACTTGCTTTCAAGCAGTTCATATACACGCCTGTCGGCGGCATTGTTCTGGTTCACAAAGTTGACCACAACCACATCATATCTCTGCCCGTACCGATGGCATCGACCGATGCGCTGCTCCACGCGCTGGGGATTCCACGGCAGGTCGTAGTTTACGACCATATTACAGAACTGCAGGTTGATACCTTCGGCAGCGGCTTCCGTCCCGATAAGGATGGTAGCACGGTCGCGGAACTCCTCCACGATGGCCGCTTTCATGTTGGCGGCTTTGGACGGGGTTATCAATCCATCATCCTTATGACGCTCTTTCCATTCAGCATATATGCGCTTGGATATTTCATCGTTATTGGAGCCATTTAAAAGAACGACTTGCCCCTCGTACCCACCCTCATTCAATAGCCCAAGCACATATTGCTGGGTACGGGTACTTTCGGTGAAGATGACGGCTTTGCGGGCGCCCTTCTTGCCATCTACCTGCATAACGCTTTCCTCGGCAAGCGTAAAGCCAGCTTGAAGTGCAGTCAGGAGATCGTCGCCTTTGGCATCATGGCTGATGCTGTCCGCAAGAGCTTTAATGCTCCGCAGCAGTTCCTGTTCCCTTATGATTTCCTGCCTGTCACGCTGTCTGCCCGCATTAAAGGCTTCGTCGTCAGTCTCATCCTCGTCATTGTACTCTTCGCTGTATTCGCCATAGGCTTCAAAGTCTTCGGAGAGATCGGCTTCCAAATTATCGTCGTAGCCTTCCCGTAACGCTTCCAGCTTGTTAATCAGCGATTGCAGGGTCTTGGAAATCGCTGCCGATGACGAGGCGAGAAGTTTACGGATAACCATTGTGACAAGCTGGCGCCCGTTATCCGGCAAAGCGCGAATATGATCACGTTGCAAGTATTCCGACATGCGGTCGTAGAGTTGCTGCTCTGTGTCTCCCGGCGTATAGGGGCGGGTAATAACCTGTCTGCGGGTGAACTTGATGTAGCCTGTTTCGGACACGTCTCGGCGCAGAGTGCGAACGCAAAAGTTCCGAAGCCGTAAGCGAAGGTCAGGTATCGGCGTTGCCGCAAACACAGCGGCATCTCCGAAAATATGCTCGTCGATGATAGTGGCCAAGCCGTACATCTCTTTGAGGTTGTTTTGGAGCGGTGTAGCCGTCAGCAGCAGCTTCTTTCTGCCACCCAAAGCCTGCTTGATGCTCCTGGCGCGGGCGTTGCCAGTCTTCTTATATATGTTGCGAAGCCGGTGTGCTTCGTCGATGATTACCAAATCCCAAAGGATGCTTGATATGCAGTCCCTGCTTGCGGCGGCAAACTCATAGGAGCAAATCGCCACTTTCTTATCGTGGGTGGCTTGTAGGAAAGGGTTTGCCGGAGGTGGTGCGCCTCTGCGACGTTTCGGGCGTTCAATGATGACGCAGGGGATGCTGAACTTCTCCTCCAGTTCCGTCTTCCACTGGATACGGAGGGACGCGGGCAGGATCAGCAGGATTCGCTGTTTGCGTTCAGCCCAAAACTGTGCAAGGACGAGACCCGCCTCTATCGTCTTGCCAAGCCCGACCTCGTCGGCGAGCAATGCGCCGTTGGAGATAGGCGAGCGCAAAGCGAAAAGAGCCGCCTCTACTTGGTGTGGGTTCAGGTCTACCCTAACGCCTGACATAGATGAGGCGAGGGCTTCTATTTCACGCGCGGGGCGCGATAGTGTTAGTTGTTCGGCGAAGTACCGTTTTTGGTGCGGTGTGTAATTAGTCACCCTGTTTTCCTCCATACGATTTACATATTTGCTCACATCATGGACGCATCTCCATTATGTCGGAGATGTCGCAGTCAAGCGCCTTGCATATCCGTTGCAATATTTCAGTGTTCACGTTCTCGTCCTTTCCGAGCTTCGTGATTGATGAGGCGCTTATACCTGCCATCTGACGCAGGTCTTTCTTTTTCAAATCCCTGTCGATCAGGAGTTTCCACAGTTTCTTATAGCTGATAGCCATTCAATCACTCCTTTCGCCGCACTATGTGTTAATTATAGTGTATATGTGCTTTGATTGCAATAGCAAGAACGGAGATTGCAAGATTTATGCTTCGATTTCGTAACGCAATCCTGCCCCGGCACTGGCACACGGGTTTATGTATATAACCTATTGACAAGCAGGATCGCAGCGGATATAATGCAAATAAGCTATTCAGCGAAGTAGCTGATTGACGATTAGAAAGGAGCACGATTATGGCTGGTGAATTCGGTCAATACATTGACCAGAAACGCCGCGGCAGAGGAGCAGGCGGCACGGATATCATGTTGAAGGACATCGCCTATGCAATGGGTGTCACCGCTACGTACCTCTCGGATATCATTAAAGGAAGGCGCAACCCGCCTGAAATGAAACTCCTCGAAAAGATAGCGGAAGTCTTACACTTAGATGAAACGGAACGCACGGAACTGCTGGACTATGCAGGACGCGAGCGGGCAGAAGCCGCACCTGATCTCCCCGAATACATTATGGATGCCAATCTTCCGCATGTCCGCATCGCCCTGCGCCGCGCTAACAGCAAAAACCTCGGAGATGACTTTTGGAAGAAGGTTGTGGAAGACATGGATGATAAGGAGTAAGCCTGCCTATGAACGATATCACCAATGACCTTGTACCGCACTATTCAAAGGCCGACTTTGACGACGTGGCTACGGAATTCCTCGCTATATTTTACCCAAAGGCCCTGGAGAGCCCCATGCCAGTGCCTATCCGTGATATCGTTACGAAAAAGATGGGGCTCCGCATCCGGGAGTGGCACCTGACCGAGGACTTAAGCGTCTACGGTCAAATGTGTTTCACGAGCGGCATGGTAGAAATTTATCTCCCTGAAACCGAGGAGTATAAGGAAGTCAAGGTACGCTGGGGAACGATGATAATCGACCCCGATACGCTTAATCAGCGTAATATTGGCTGCCAACGCAATACCTTCGCTCACGAGGGATTTCATTGGTGGAAACACCGCTACTACCACATCCTGCAATCCGTGCTCGACAAGCGCGCATCCAGGGTCTATAAATGCCCCACCGCAAAGCTCGACGAATCCAAGCAAGGTGAATGGACGGACGAGATGTGGATGGAATGGCAGGCCGTGAACGTTGCCCCGCGCATCCTTATGCCGGTGCAGACCTTCGGCACGATGGTGGAGCGATTTGAAGCGGAAAGCAGAAATGAGCCGAGTGTGGTACGGCGGTACATCCCTGCACGCAGATGGATCATCGAGAAGCTGGCGGAATTCTATGTGGTATCTAAAGAATCTGCAGGCATAAGGCTCGACGAACTGGGGCTGCTCATCTCCTGAAGGTGGGCACCTCGTTCACGGGTTTTGCTCGACATGACCGAATTTTTTTACCGTATGACTTCGCTAAATAGCTAAGTAGCGTTATTGTTTGTTAAGTGGAGGAGCTATTACGATGGAAAAGAAAAAAATGAAATGCCCCAACTGCAGCCGCCGCGCATTTGACATATCCCGCCTACCCAAAGAAGAAGTCGAGGTCACGCTAAAATGCCCGCAGTGTGGGAAAGTTCGGTTAATGTCTTGGGTAGTGGTGTAAATTCGGCGGAAGGATCCTAGGTTATCGACGGGACAGCCGCCATGTGGTTCTCTTCGGGTGTAATGCAAATACAGTCCGAGGGGGTAACCACAATGGCAGCTGCCAAGAGAAATGTATCACTGCTGGACATTCTCCGCCAGATGGGAATGGACGAGGACGCGGATTTCCTGAGGGACGGCGCGCAGCTCCTGACTCAAAGGCTCATTGAGCTTGAAGCTGCAGAGGGGATTGGAGCAGGGAGATAC